>JAYTFV010000192.1:0-7698 GCA_043734065.1 Planctomycetota bacterium | reverse complement strand
TCATTTCAGGCGGTTCAGCTGATGGAAACAAGAGCGGGATGGGACGAACCCCATACGAGAATCGTAGGGATCAATCACTTGGTGCAAACCATTTGTGAGATCTTACTCTTGGGCTCTGCATTGTGGAATTCGTACACATTCGCATCTTCAACAATCGCCAGGGCTGCATCACGATTCGCGGTCACAGTGATCCAACGATCGATGGCTGTTTGGACCACCAGGCCGTGACGGTCTCCGCAGAGGATGGCTTGGATGCCCAACATTCGCAGTGGAGCCAGCTGGTCGAACAGCACTCGCAGCAGACCCGAGCCGAAGATCTCGATCTGGGACAGGTCGACAATCACGTTCCGGGACGATTCCATGTGGGGATCGATCGTGTCGAGTTCCCGCCGCAGCGACTGCAGCTGCTCTTCTTCGGACGACCGGTACGAGCGGCCCGTGATGGTGATGAGGAGGGTTTCGGTCGGATCGAGTGACTCGATGGTCAGGTGGTTCCAGGCACGTCGCATGATTGGGTCTCCGTGTGAGAGAGGGGTTGTGGACTCACTCGGGATAACGAGGCGCGGTGAAGAATTCTTCCGAAGACTTGTGGGATTTCGAATGGGAGGACCATGAGACTGTCGGGGGCTGTGCGAAGACGTGGATGGCCGATCACACGGACGGAGCTTGGGGCCGAGGGAACCCTCCGAAGTCTGGACCCCCAGGTCCGGTTGAGTTCGTTCCCGTTCGGCGGGCGTCGACGGCAACTCGCTCGGACGTAGGCGTCCAAGCGACGGACGCTCGCTGCAAAAAAAAAAACGCGAGCGCCTCGCTGCGCTCGTCGTGGGGAAAGGAAAAAGGAAAAGAGGAAGAAGGGCACAGGGTAAGAGAGCAAGAGGGGAGATGGTTATTGAGTCCTCGATACACGAAACCCTGAGTTGTTGAATCGGAAGACGGGCGCGTACCTGAACCGGTTGGCGGAGCGGGAGTCCCAGGCGAAGTCGTCCCACGAGCCCCCGCGCAAGACACGACGATCTACTGTGCTGATGTTCAAGGGATCGCGTCCACCGGCGAGCTGCTCCGCGTATTCATCGAAGCACCATTCCCGCACGTTCCCGTGCATGTCCGACAGGCCCCACTCGTTCGCCGAATACGAGCCGACTCGTGCGGTGCGTTCCAGATACGGCCCTTTCGTCTCCGTCCCGTACGGATAGTTCCCGTCGATGTTGGCTTTCTTCCCGTCGTTGATGGCCCCAAAGTGGAATGGGGTCGTCGTCCCTGCCCGGCAGGCGTACTCCCACTGGGCTTCGCTCGGCAGTTGGTAAGTCTTCCCCTCCTTCGCACTCAACCACTCGCAGAACGCCACCGCGTCGTTCCAGCTCACGTTCACCACCGGATGGTCATCCGTCTGCGGAAAGCCGTTGTTTTTCCAGGTATATTCCGGCTTCTGCTCAAACACTCCCTGGGCATTCAGTCCGTATCCCCCCTTGCCGTCTTTCTCCGCATCTGTCCGGAAGTTCTTGGCCTTCACGAACGCCGCGAACTGACCCTTTGTCACCTCATGCACGCCCAGGTAGAACGGCTTCGTGATCCGCACCCGGTGCTGCGGACCTTCTTCGTCTTGGCGAACCGCCTCACTCGCGGGCGACCCCATCAAAAACTCCCCGCTGGGGATGAGCGTCAGCTGCATCCCGATGGTGTTTGTCAGGACTTTTAATGAGACTTTCGCCAGCGGCAGGTTGAGGTCGAACTCCCCGCGCATCTCCGGCGACTGTTTGAGGCCGTTGTGCTTGTCGAAGACATACGAGTACGTGTTGTTGGCCACATAGGTCGTCAGTTCGGAGAACGTAATGATTCCATCGGCGGGCTTCCCGGCCAGCGGCTGGTCGGCTTGGCCCTCCAGCCCTTGGACCAGAAAGTGCGTGAACACCCCTTGCCCCAGGGCTTTGTCCTCAACGGCCATCTGGTTTGGTTTACAACTGAAGAACGCGGCGGTGCCGCCGGGAGGCGGCGCGAGCTTCGGGAGGGTGCCGCTGGCCACGCCGGTGCGAAAGGGGCCTGGCTGGGTCGGATCGTTGCGGCAGGCGTCAACGATCAGCAGCTTGGTTCCGGCGTGGCACTTACCCAACTCGGTGTACAACTCCTCCAGTGGCAGCAAGTGGTTGCGATCGGTCAACTGGTTGGCAGTTGTAATCGGTTCAACAGTGCCGTCGGTCTTGATCTCCTGGATCTTGGCATCAGCAGGGCAGAAATAAAACTGGGGCGTCTTCTTTCCGTCATAATCGACGAGGTCGAATTGCACCCCGTGTCCGTGCAGAGTGATGATGACGGCATCGTCTTCCCCCAGATTGGGAAAGTCGAGTACCCCGTTGATCTGGTCCCGGATGTAATCCAGGTTGGGAGCCAAGGCTTCCTTGCCGTCCTGCTTGGCGACCTCGTGCGTCATCTCGTAGACGGTGAACCCGGTCTTCCGCAGCGCCCCGCTCAGCCGCTGGGCATCACTGGCCGCTTGTCCCAAGGCAGGCAGACCCGAGTTCTGCCGATACGTATTCACACCAATCACCACCGCCAGCTTGCGGCCTTCGGCTGCAACGAGAGATGACAACAGCGGAAACAGAGTGATCCAGCCCGCCAGGAGTACACGAATTGAGAGGGCCATGTCGGGAGTCCTGAGAGAGAAGGACGGAGAGTCAAACACTCGTTCTGTCAGGATAACGAATCGCTCCACGGGATTCTTCCCGAAATCTGGCGAGATGCCGGGAAGAAATTGCCCCACGGATCGTTTACGCTACCGGACAGTCACAATGACCACTCGAAAAAGGGGCAGCGATGCGAACTGCAAACTGGGTGTGGATGACGGCGGTGGTGTGGGCGATTGCGGGGAATCTGCCTGCTCAGGACGTGCCTGTGGACGCCGAGTTGGCGAAGCAGGCGTATGGGATTTTGACCCAGCGTTGTGCGCGCTGTCACGGAGGCTCAGCGCGTCAGGCGGGGCTGGATGTCCTGAGCCGGGCGAGTCTGCTGGAAGAACGGGGCGAGACGGGATCGAAGTTCGCGTTCGTCGTTCCGGGAGACGCTGCGAAGTCCCGGCTGGTCGATGCGATCGACGGCGGGGCTGACTCGTATATGCCGCAGAGTGGTTCTCCGGAAGCGAAAGCAATCACGGATGCCGAAAAAGAGCTGCTAACCAAATGGGTCGTGGCTGGTGCTCCGTTCCCACAGCGCGAGGTGCGGGCGTTCATCTCCGAGAAGCAGATTCTGACCGCGATGCGAACGTATCTGCTGAACGCGAAAGCCGACGATCGACGCTATCTGCGGTTCTACACCCTGACGCACTTGCAGAATAATCCGAACGTGACGGAACGCGATCTGCGACTGTACCGTGCGGCCCTTGCCAAGGCGGTGAACAGCCTGTCCAAAGAGCGAGAGATTTACCTGCCCCAGCCGCTGCCCGAGACGGGGGAATCGGTCTACCTGATTGACCTGCGCAAGGTCGGCTGGGATCGCGGGAACCGCTGGGCGGCGATTCTGCGGCACTACCCCTATGGCCTCAAATATGACTTTGTGAAGGACGAGGATCTCAAGCAGCTGTGGAAGGACGTGTCGCAGTTCTCAGGAGCCGATTTGCCGTACCTGAGAGCCGACTGGTTCATTGTGACCGCGACACAGCCGCCATTGTATCACCTGTTGCTCGACATCCCGGACACCCTGATGGGGCTGGAGCAGCAGTTGCAGTTGGACATTCGGGAGAACTTCCTGCGCGGGGATGTGGCCCGCTCCGGGTACGCCAAGAGCGGTGTTTCCAAACAAAACCGGCTGCTGGAACGACACACTTCGGCGGTGACGCCGTACTTCTGGATCAGCTATGACTTTTTGCCGAAACGAGCGAAGGGCGATCTGGTGCGGTTCCCGCTCGGACCGTTGTTCGAACATCACCCATTCCGCAATCAGGCCTTCGAACATGACGGCGGCGAGGTGATCTGGAGCCTGCCGAATGGGATGCAAGCCTATATGCTGGTGAAGGGGAACGGGGAGCGTATCGACGCCGGTCCCATCGAGGTCGTGTTCGATCGATCCGCCGTACTCGGCACCCCGGCGATCATCAACGGGATCTCGTGTATCTATTGCCACCGCGAGGGGATGATCTCCGAGTTCCGCGATGAGATTCGGTTGTCCGACGCCCTCGGCGGACTGCCTCAAGAGCATGTGCAGAAAATCTTCCCACCTCATGAAGAGATGCAGAAGCTGGTTCGTCAGGATCAGGAGCTGTTCACACGAGCCCTCGAAAAGATTACGGGCCCCTACTTGAAGGTTGGCGACGACGCGGGCAAATCGGTGCGCGAGTTCCCGGAGCCAGTGGGCAAAGTGGCCGAGATGTACTCCCGCGATCTCACGCCGGTCGAGCTGTCACTCGAACTGGGGATTGAAAAAGTCGAGATCATGCAGGCCAAGATCGAAGCCAACCGCGAACTGTTGCGGTTTGGTCTCGGAACGATGATTCAGAATCCGCCGGGCACCCTCAAGCGGGAGAAGTGGGAGACCCGCGACGGGACTTCGCTGATGCAAGATATCTCCTCGGAGCTGCGAATGGGGCTCCCCTTTGTGCCCTGATCGTCATGCGGCCCACCACAGCATCTGCGGTCACTCGAACCCCTTCCACAAACAACTCCCAATCCTTGAGGTCTCACGATGCGTCTGTTTTCCACACTGTTGACCTGCTGTGTGTTCTGCATCGCGGCGGCTCCCGCGAAGGCAGAGCCTGTTCCGGATGCCCTGCGAACGGAGCTCAAACTCCTGGCTGCGGACATCGCGAAGATTGTCGAGAAGAACGACGGTGGCAGCATTGCCATCGGTGAGTTCACGGGTTCTGTGGAGGTCGTGGGCAGCGCGGGCCCCGGTGTCCAGCTGGTCCTGGCCGATGAACTGACGAAAGCCGGACTCACCGTGGCCACGACCAGTCATAAGTTCGAGGTCTCGGGGCGCTACCAGCCGTTTCACGACACCCCAGAGAACCGGGTCATCGCCAAAAGTGATCCGAAGGAAGCCTCGGGGCTCAACACCGTGAAGCTCGTCGCCTTCCTAATCGACAGTCGGACGGGCGACCCGCTGGCGGAACGCCCGACCGGACGCATCATCTTCGGTTCGGAAACCGTGTCGGCGATGCTGGGACTCGGAACCTCCCATCCGCCTCTGCGCGATCCTCGCGACCTCTCGAAGAATATCGGTGAGGCCCTCGAAGAGCCGCAAGTGGATGTGCGGGGAACGAAGATCGCGGGGAAAACTGGCCAGTATGCCATCGAGATCCTGTTCAAGCAGGGGGGCAATTATGTGGCTCAGCCCGTCACCTTGGAGAAGGAAAAACCTTTCGTTCCACTTCAAAAGTCCAGCATCTACGGCGTCCGGCTGATCAACAACTCCGCCCATGAAGCGGTCGTCGATCTCCGCATCGACGGGGTGAACTGCTTCGCCTTCAGTCAAGGGAAATCGACCTACTGGATCGTCCCGCCGCATGCACACGTCGACATCCTGGGGTGGCACCGGACCAATGAAGTCATCACCGAATTCAAAGTCGTCGGCAACTTCCCCGACACCGCAGCTGCGAAACTGAACCTCAAGCCCTCCGGCAACATCGGGCTGATCTCTGCGTCGTTCAGTGCTTCGTGGGAGAACGACTCGCAGCGTCCCAGCGATGAACCGGAGCTGAAAGGGCGCGGCACGGGGTTCGGTGACGACATCAATTCGAAATCGGAGCAAGTCGAGCGTACCATCGGCCAGCCGCGTGATACGATCTCGGTTCGGTACGAGCGGTAAGACGAACGTCGCCTGGCCCCCCCAGGTCCGGGCGGAACGGACGTGGGCGTCCGTTCTACTTGTCCCCTGGCCACGCAAGGTTTGATCATGCTCAGACTCCTGACACTCGCCCTGATCTGGCTCGTCCTCGTCGGTTCCCTGCAAGCGGCGGGCAAGCGGTACGCCCTGGTGATTGGGGTCAAGACCTACCGCCCCGGCCAGCCGCTCCCCGAACTCCCCTATACGGAGAACGACGCGGATGGTCTGGCCGCTGTCCTCAAGGCGGGTGGTTATGATGTCACGCTGATGACGCAAACCCTCGGACGAGTCGAGGGCAAAGAGGTCTTCGCCCCGCTCTCCGATTACATCCGCGACCAGTTGTCGGCAATCCTGGACAGTCCCTTCCTCAAGGACGAGGACGTGGTGATGATCGCTCTGGCCGGTCACGGCGTGCAGTACGAGTTGCTCGACGATGCGGGGACGAAGACCCCCAAGTTCTACTTCTGCCCCGCCGATGCCGATGTCGCCAAGCTCAAGACCGCCAACGAGATCACCGATCGCAACCGCCTCATCGATCTGGGCGAACTCTACACCGCCCTCAACGCCTGCAAAGCCGGGGGCAAGCTGCTGCTGGTCGACGCCTGCCGCAACGATCCGACGAAGCCGGGCGTTGCACGCGCAGTGGCCAGTGCCACACTCCCCGCGCTCCCTCCGCCACCCGGCGGGACAGCGGCGTTCTTCAGTTGCTCGGCCGATCAGCAGGCGTTCGAGGACAAAGATCTCCGGCACGGCGTGTTCTTTCACTATGTGATCGACGCCCTCGGCGGCGATGCCGACACCAGTACCGCCAAACGGGCTGCGGATGGCGAGATCACCTTGGCGGAACTCTCGGAACATGTCTCCGCCAGCACGTATGACTATGTCCGCAAGAAGTACCAGGGAGCGAAACAGGCCCCCGAATTGAAGGGGGAGTTTCGACTCTCGATCCCGCTGATTTCCGTGGCGATCACCCCCGCCAAGCCTACACCGACCGTGCCGAAGCCCAGTCCCGCCGGTGCCCTCACCGGCACGAAAGTGGGTGAGGTGCAGGAGATCACCCTCCCCGGCGGGGTCAAACTGAAGCAGGTCTGGATTCCCCCGACCTCGCAACCATTCACGATGGGCACCCCCGGGGCCACCGATGACGAAGCTCCGGTGCAGGTCACGCTGACGAAGGGGTACTGGCTGGGCCAGACGGAAGTCACGCAGGCCCAGTGGACCGCCGTGATGGGAGCGGCCTCGAAGCCCTGGTCCGGGCAGACGTACGTCAAAGAGGGGCCGGAGTTCCCGGCCTCATACATCAGCCACGGCATGAACGTGGACGGGACGATCGAGGCGGACAGTGCGACCGCCTTCTGCGAGAAGCTGACGGAAATTGAGCGGAAAGCCGGTCGTCTGCCGACGGGGTGGAAGTACGCCCTCCCGACCGAAGCCCAATGGGAGTACGCCTGCCGCGCGGGCACCAAGACGAAGTACAGCTTTGGCGACGATGAGACGCAGTTGAGTGAGTATGCGTGGTTCGACAAGAACACCTCTAACATTGGCGAGCGGTACGCGCACGCGGTGGGAACGAAGCTGGCAAACCCGTGGGGTCTGTCCGACATGCACGGGAACTTGCTCGAGTGGTGCCGGGATGGGTACGCGGACAAGCTGGTCGGAGGGACCGATCCATTGAACGTGAGTACAGTAGATCGTCGTGTCTTGCGCGGGGGCTCGTGGTACGGCTACGCCTCGATCTCCCGCTCCGCCTTCCGGTTCAGGAACTCGCCCGACTACCGGGACTACGACGCAGGGTTCCGTGTATCGAGGACTCAATAACCATCTCCCCTTTGTCCCTCTTACCCTCTGCCCTTCTTCCTCTTTTCCTTTTTCCTTTCCCCACGACGAGCG
>JAYTFV010000191.1:0-10363 GCA_043734065.1 Planctomycetota bacterium | reverse complement strand
AACGATCAAGCCTCTCACAGGAAGTGATTATTCAGATTTCAAAGCCGGGCGCAAGTCCACCCAGACTGCCTTAACCACCCAGAGTGCGCGCTGGCCCTGGAGTCCTCGCCGACATAGCCCGCATTGGGCTGGTACGTGAACACTCCCGTCGATTGATCGAGATTCAATTCCCCGTGTGTGGTGTTGGTTTGCTGGAGGAACGTGACCGCATCTCCATCGGAGTCTTGCCACCTGCCGGTATAGACCCAGCCGCCGTTGCCGTTCGAGATCCACGTGCCGGTATAGTAGACAATCGACAAAGAACCGTACCCGCCGACGCTGTCCAGGACCGTATGGTCATGGAGTGTATCAATCGTCCAAGCGGTTTGCGATAAGTCCGGCACGGCGTTGGTGACTGTGATCGTCATGCTGCCAGATGCCGAACTCGTGCCGTCGGACACACTGAAATCCAGAGTGACATTTCCCAGCACTCCAACTGCGGGCGTATAGACGAACGAACCGTCCGGATTCATGGAGACTTGCGAGTTGGCCGAACTATAAGTTAACGGATCACCGTCGGGATCGGAGCACAAGATTGAGGCCGAACCGTAAAATGTCCGGCCATGCACCACGGACCCCAGATTGCCACTCCCCGCATACGGAGCGGCGTTGTTGTTATTGCTATAGCCCGACCCCGAGCTGCTCCCGGAACTATTGCCGGACCCGTAGCCCGAGCCGCTGCCGGAATTAGAACCGTAGCCCATGCCGGAGCCGTATCCCATGCCCGATCCAGAGCCGGAACTCGATCCATTGCCCATGCCGGAGCCGTAGCCCATGCCCGACCCGGACCCCGTGCCGCTCCCCGAACCGGAGGTCACTTCCACGGTCACATTCGCGGTGGCCTGCTCCCCGCTGTCATCTTGAGCGGTGTAGGTGAACGACAGGTTGCCCACATAATCCGGGGCGACCGTGAAGACAAGTTCGTCGGTGCCGGGACCATCGGGGTAGTCGAGGAGGCTGACCGAACCGCCCATCATCGGCTGGCTGAAACTTGTAATTTCCAACGGGCCGGATGACGGGCCGGATGACGGGCCGGAATAACTGCCATCGGCCTTAATGATGCGAACCATCGCCGGGACCGAATTCATCTCCATCCGGAGATCAGAGTCGACCAGTCCGAACATCAGAATCCGCGATTCCGGCACCAGCACTCGCGTGGCCAGCCGTGGTGCCCGCGGCTGCAGCCGATACCGGTCAGGCTCCCAGCCGAGACGCTGCAAGAAATTCTCAAACCAAGTGGGCAACGTCATGATCGCAAATCCCGGCTGGCGGAGGACTGTGAATCGACGTGTGGGACTGGAAATCGGCAGCGTAGCAGAGACCGGTCAAGAGGTTTTGGCAGAGACGCCGACCGGTTGAGGATGATGCTACAACGCCATTGTGGGAAGTCAATCCCGGATTTTGAGAAATCCTGGGGTGTCAGGTGAGATCACCGGACGCATCTGATCGGAGCCACACGCGAACCGTTCGGTGCCCGTGACTCCTGATTCCTCCAGAGGCATTACGCCAACACGCCGTGAATCAACTCCCCATGCACGTTCGTCAGGCGGCGCTGAATCCCGTTGTGGTAGAAGGTCAGCTGCGTATGGTCGATGCCGAGCAGGTGCAGCACCGTCGCGTGGAAGTCGTGCCAGTGGACGCGATTCTCGGCGGCTTTCCAGCCGATGTCATCGGTGGAGCCGTAGGCCAGGCCGTGCTTTAGCCCCGCACCGGCGAGCCACGTCGTGAAGCCGTACTGGTTGTGGTCGCGGCCGATGCCCAGGACATCGGAACCCGACTGCGTGAACGGGGTGCGACCGAACTCGCTGGTGAACAGGAGTAGGGTGTCGTCGAGCATTCCTCGCTGACGCAGATCGCGTATCAACCCGGCCAGCGGCTTGTCGATCCGCCCCGCCTCCTGGCCGTGGTTCTTCTTCATGTCCTCGTGGCCGTCCCAGTTAATTCTTGGCGAGCCGAACGCCCCGCCGGAGTAGAGCTGGACGAACCGCACGCCCTGCTCCAAGAGCCGCCTCGCCAGCAGGCACGACCGCCCAAAGTCGCGCGTCTCGTCTTTGTCGAGGCCGTACTGCTGATGAATCGCCTCTGTCTCGCCCGCGAGATCCGTCACTTCCGGTACCGCCAACTGCATCCGCGCGGCGAGTTCATAGCTGCGGATGCGAGCCGAGAAGGCGTCCTCCGCTCCGTGGCGTTCGAGGTGCTGGCGGTTCATTCGATCAAGCAGCACGCGCGACGCGACATCGGTCTCGGCGGCGATGGGCCGGGCGGGGACGAGGTCGTCGACGGCTTTGCCTTGGCTGCGGAGGATGACGCCTTGATGCCGAGCGGGGAGGAACCCGTTGGTCCAGTTGATGGAACCTCCGGCGGGGAGTCCGCGCGGGTCGGGGATCACGACATACGCGGGGAGGTCTTCAGTCTCGGCCCCCATCCCAAACGAGAGCCAGGCTCCCGCCGTCGGGAACCCGTTGAGCCGGAACCCGCTGTTCTCCTGAAACGTGGCGGGGGTATGGTTCGAGGTCTCCGCAAACATCGAGCGGATCACCGTCAGCTCGTCCGCGACCCCGGCCAGATGCGGGAACAACTCCGACACCCACAGCCCCGACTCGCCGCGCTGTATGAACGCCCAGTCACTTTGCCGCAACAGCCCGATCTGACCGAAGAAGACATCCGCCGATTCGATGCCGCCGAACTTCTTGCCGTGGTACTTGGCGAGTTCGGGCTTGTAGTCGAACGAGTCGACCTGGCTCAGGCCACCGAAGAGGTTGATATGAATCGCCCGCTTGGCCTGAGCCGGATGATGTGGCCAAGGAACGGAGGCTTCGGGCGGAGTGCCACTCGCCCGCGCGGTGCCGGGACAGAGCAAAGCAGCGAGCGCCGCCCCGCCGATACCGTGGCCGACCCAGTCCATGAACTCGCGACGCCCCAAGAGCGGCTGGCAGAAGCCTGCCGAGGCGTTCGATGCAGTCTCTGTCTGGTGGCTCAAAATGGACTCTCCCCAGCGAGCGGATGCCCCTGCATCGGCCACGTGGAGAATCATATCAACGGCGATGAGTCCTTGGCAGCAACGTGGGATAGGCTTCCAACCTGTCATCTTGAATCGACGACAGGCTGGAAGCCTTGCCAAGGCTCAGAATCGGCGTTGGAGTCCAGACTTGAGCCTGCTCCGGAGCAGGTTAAAGCCTGAACTCCAACCACATCTCCCATTGACGACAGGCTGGAAGCCTATCCCACGGGGCACACGCGGAAGTCTCCCCCTTAGGGAGCCGGAACAGGGTCCGCTGGCGTCGGAGTGGACTCTGTCGGCAGTAACGCGGGAGCAGGAGCGACGCGGATTGGGGCGGCCGTCGGAGGGGTGGCTGTCGGAGCGGTTGATGACGCCGTTGGTCGGCTCGCAGCCTGACTGGCGTCCCAACCGGCATCGATCGACAGCAATTTGAGTGCGGACTGCACACTGCTCAGATGGCTCGTGGCGGATGCCGATGCCCCACTGTTGGACTTCCAACTTTGAATCATCGGGGCTGCCTGGGCCATGATCGCATTGATGTCCGAGAGCGAGCCCAGCATCGCTGCGGAGTCAGCAGCACCGCTCGGCTGGGCGAGTTGCTGAGCGAGGCCGATGACCGAATAGGTATCGCGGTAGACCTCGTTGAACTGCGGGTTGTCGCGATACGAATCCGACAGAGCGACGCACAACTGGTTCGTGCGCTCGGAGACAGCGCCCGCCAACTCAGGAATGTGAGCCCGACCTCCAAACGTGACACCAGGGAGGTTGGTCCGTTGTCCGTTATCTTGGTCTTGAGTAGGAATCGAGATGCGGTTTGTCGACTGGACACTTGGGGATTGATAAATGACCGAGGGAGTTGTATAGACCGGAGAGGAGGTGACATAGCGCGGCGTGACAATCTGAGATGTCACATAGCGAGGGGCGACGTAAATGCTCGATCCACTCGAGCCGTAGCCCGAGCCATAACTCGAGTACCCGTAAGACGGATACGAGTTATAGCTTGAGTACCCATACGACGGGTACGAGTTGTAGTAGCTGCTTCCATACAGGGAGTTTCCGTAACCATATCCCCCATAGCCGTAATTGTTTCCGTATCCCAACCCACCGTAGCCATAGCTGCTTCCGTATCCCAAACCGCCGTAGCCGCTTCCGTATCCATATCCCCCGTAACCCAAGCCCCCGAGGCCGATGCCGATCCCAATGCCGCTGTGGTGGTGGTGAGAACCCCCATAGTAGCCGCCGCCGCCGAAGCCGCCGCCATAGCCGCCAATGCTGCCGCCGTGGTGGTGGTGATGCTGAGCGAACAGAGGCTGGACCGCACCCATTGCCAGCACCAGAGCCAATGCGAGGCTGCTGGATTTGAGGAACTGAGTCAACATGAGAAACTCCTGAGAGGCCCGTAGGACCGTAGCGATGAATGCCGGACCGACCACAACGACCACGCCGTATCATTCTATCCCGGCTGGCGAGGGGGAGCGAGAGGAGGTCGGATTTCCGGATTCGTGGAATCCGTCGGGAGCGATCTCCACCATGTCTGAAGTCGAACGCAATTCATTCCGTTCTCGTACTCCGAACCGCTCGGTCGACGCTCAATCTGGCGAGAGCCGGACCGGTTCGTTCGTCACTCCTCTGTAGCCATCTCCCGACCGCGTATCTCCCGGAACTGCGGGCTGCGGACGATGGCTTCGATGGCGATACCAACGCGGTGGTCGTTCTGGCTGAGTTGCTTCTGGATGTCGGCCAGCAGCGGTTCGTCAGACAGTTGCACCGCGCGGCCCAGCGAGTAGCCGAGGAGTTTCTTCGTGAACTGCCGCACAAAGGCGTCGCGGCGGGTCGTGCCGAGGTAGTGCTTCAGTTCCTCCAGTCCGGCGATCGGCGTCCCGTCGAACAGGACCGTCTGCGTCTCGATCGGGAGCCCAGCTGCATCCTTGGTCCGCAGCCGCCCGATACCATCGAAGCCTTCGAGGGCATACCCGAACGGGTCGACACGCAGGTGGCACTTGGCACACGCGGGGTTGCTGCTGTGCATCATCGTCATCTGGCGTTCGGTCAGGCCTTCGGTGATGGTGTCGGCGAGTGGCGGCACGTTCTTCGGTGGCTTGGGCAGCTTCTCGCCGAGCATGACTTCACTCAGCCACGTCCCGCGCAGGATCGGGCTGGTGCGGGACGCGCCCGACTGTTTCGACATCGTCGTGGCCAGCGACAGGATGCTGCCGCGCGAGTATTGCCGGACCCCCTCGACTCGCCGCCATTGCGGGCCGGTCACGCCCGGGATGTTGTAGTGCTTGGCCAACTCCTCGTTGAGAAACGTCGCATCCCCATCGACCAGCGACAGCAGCGACCGATCGTTCTGAAACAGATCGGTCAGCACCAGCAAAGACTCCTCATACATCGCCCCCCGCAAGGCATTGAACGTCGGGAAGTGCCGCTCGCTCTTCTCGTTGTGGTTCTCGAAGTCGTGGATGTGCAGCCAGTGCGCCCCGAACTCCGTCGCCAGTCGACGGGCCTTCGCGTCCTTCAGCATTCGCTTTGCCTGAGCCGCCAACGTGTCCGCCTCTCGCAGCTTCCCCGCTGCGGCCAGTGACAGCAACTCCTCATCCGGGCCGGTCGACCACAGGAAGTAACTCAAGCGGCTGGCGAGTTCGGAGTCGCTCAACGGGGCCGCCTTGGTGCCGGGCCCCGGCGTCTCGATGTGGTACAGGAACGCCGGAGAGATGAGCACCTTGGCCAGCGTCAGGTGCAGGGCCTCGTCGTGACCGAGTTCCTCGGCTCGCAACGTCGCATAGAGCGACCGCAGCTCGCGGACCTCGTCCTCGCGAAGAGGTCGGCGATACGCCTTCGCGGCGAAGGCGACGACCGCAGCGAGTTGCTGCGGCTCATTGTCGATCAGCCGCTTGAGGAACACATCCGCGTTGTCCTTCACCGGCTTCCGCAGCGGCTCGAACTTCGGCAGCATGTCGGCCCGGTCCTGCGTCGCGAACTGGTAGAGTTGCGTGAACGCCGTGACCATCTCCAGCGGTTCGTGGGCCACATAGAAGTGCTCGTCCCACATCTTGTCGAGTTGAGCGGATTGCTCCTCCGTGAGCATCAGCCGCCGCAATTGATCGTCCTCGCGGTAGTACAGGAGCAGCGTGACCACTTCGTCGACGGGGACGATTTTGGTGTAGCAGAGGGTCGGCGGGAAGAGGCTGCGGAAGTCGTTAAAGGCGGTTTCGATCCGCTGGCGGGCGGGGCTGCCGTCGTTGGTGATGAACGGCGTGGCGGTGGGGAGGGTAGCTGCCGCGGGGCCGGTTTGCACGGCCAGTCGCACCGAGCCATCGCGACCGGTCTCGGGGTGCAGGAAGCCCGAGACCACGAACTCCGACCCGGCGATGAGTTCCGCCGGGAGATGAATTTCCAGTGTGTCGGGCGCGTGGATACACAGGCTGGCCGGTTCGGTCGCGCGGCCGTCGGGGCACTTGCCAAACCGACCCACAGGCAGGCCCCACTTCGACTCGCTGGCCGACGCGGGGGCAGCGACCTGGCTGGCCACGGCGCTAAACACGGTGCCCATGAACGGGCCGGAGATCGACCGCAGTTGCTGCGACAGGACCGCCTCGGGAGAGTCCTTGGCCAGCGCGGCCGGGTCGTCTTGCAGAACGCGCTGGACCTCACCGCCCAGACGCAGCTTCTCGGCGGGATCGCTGGTGGCCTGCCACTTCGCGAGGACGGAACCCTGGGGGATCACATGGCTGGTGCCGCCGCCGCCAGTCGGTTCGGAGAAGAAGTGCCACACCTCTTTATTCCCGTGCGAGTCGGCATGCGGGTTCCCGGCGAGGATGTCGGGCGAGACCTCCTTCCACAGGTTCCACTCCGTCGTTCCATCGCTCAGGGTGAGGTCGATCGAGGTCAGGTCGCACGAGTGGTTGTTCTCCTTCGGACTGATGATGAGAGCGATCACATCACCGGGTCGCACCGCCACCGCCTCGAACGGACCGACCGGAACGACAGTCGCTCGTTGGCTCTCCCCCGAGGCCAGCCGCTGCCGCGTGTTGCCTCGCCTTAGCTCCAGAGAGTACGCGACACCGTTCCCGCATTCCGGGTGAGCGTGCTGCACCAAGCCGCTGATCTTGAGTGCCCCAGCCACTGGACTCCGCCAGCCGACCGCGACCGAGAGCGTCGGGGCCGGGTGGACCACGACGCTGTGCGGCTTCACGTTGCCGGGGACGCGGACATGCTGGTCGGACGAGTTCGCCACCACGCTGAGGGCATCATCACCGACCCACCCCTGAATGAAGTCATACGCTTCGGCCTTCTCCTGTTTGCGAGTGATCGGCGTCCCGATCGTCGCCGGTCCGCCGGTGCCGATGCCCAGGTACTCCAGCCACGCGGCCAATGAATCGGCGTCGACGCCATGCTTCTTGGCCAGCGTTTCGAGTTCGATCGCCGTCGTCGACTGCCCGGCTTCGGACGCTGCGGCGAGGCACTGGGCCGCCTGGGCGAAGTGCCGGTCGCGGCTCCGGGCGAGTTCATCGGCCACGCGGCCCACATCTTTGAGCAGCAAGTCTGGCCTGCCCGGTGCGACGAATCGCGGTCGCTCCCACAGCACGTCGTCGCCCGTGTTCCCATCCCCGGCATCCTCGGACTTCAACGACAGCACGACCTCGCCGCTGGCATCGGTCGGGAGTTTGACGCGGAACTCCTGCCGCGCGATGAGTGGACTGACCGGGACGAGCCACGCCTTGATATCGGGTTGCAGTCCGATCTGCCCGACCGAGTTGAACTTGAACAGGGCGGCCTGCCACGGCGTGATGAGTTCCATCAACTGGGGAACATCAGCCGCCGTCGCCGTCGTCCACTTCGCCCGCAGCGGGTCGAGCAACAGCGACCCCCCCGGCTCCTCTCTCCCCTCGGGAGAGGGGCTGAGGGTGAGGGTCAGCATGTCCCACACCGTCTTCAAATACTTCGGACTGAGCCCGCGAGCCTCCGCCACCGCTTCGATCGTCTTCCCTCCGGATGTGAGAGACTCACGCTCCTCGATCGTCGCCAACAAGTACCGCTCCACCGGCAGCCGCCCGCCGGTGTTCGTGCTGAACTGAATCCCCTGAAGATTCACAGCCGACCCGCCGCCATCGCCGCTATAGCGAGCATAGAACCCGCGAATCTTGGCCAGCGATTCGTTGGTCCAATCCCGACGGGTGTTGTACGGCGAGAACCGCATTCCGTCCGGCAGCAGCACCGCATGCGAGGCGACCTCCTTGGCTGCGTCGAGGTACTTCGACAGCAAGGCTGGCGACATGACCAGCGAGTTCCCCACATTCGTGAACCCCTCTCCCGAGGCACTGTCGACCGGGAATTCCTGGGCCGGATCGAGCGTCGCGATCCCGGTCAGGTCGCGCAGCGTATACGTGTACTCCGCATTACTCAGCCGCCGGAGTACCACCGGCCCCGGATCGCCCGCATGGGCTGCAGCCTCAATGGTCAGGTGCCGCTTGACCCACGCTTGTAGCGTGACCCGTTCGGGTGCGGTCGGCTGTTTCGAATCCGGCGGGGGCATCTGCTCGCTGGAGAGCATCTCGCCGATCTTCTGCCAGACCTTGGTGTGCTTGCGTATTTGGATGAGGTCGGTGAAGGCTGCGAGGTCGATGTCCGCTTCGAGCGTATCGCCGGAGTGACACTCGTGGCAGTACGTCTTGAGCAGCGGTTGGATGTTGGACTTGTATGCGTCGTTGAGCTGCGCCGAGTCCTCGGCCCATGCGAACGACGCGAATAAAAGCAGACACGCCCCCAGTAGGATGGGCAATCCTGCCCGTCCCCGAGCGTACAGACGAATCACGGTCGTGGATGAGACCTGATGCGGAGAGGAAGAGGAAGAGGAATTCAACGCCAAGGCGCAATGACGCAAAGACGCCAAGGGAAGAGGGAAGGAGGCAACTTTGCGTCCTTGCGCCTTTGCGCCTTGGCGTTGAATTCTTTGGCTCATGCGAGACATCTCCCTCTCCTGGCTTTGCGTATCAGACCATCGCGAGTCTGTCCCCACTCGGGGACGGGCAGGATTGCCCATCCTACTGTCGTCGACTTCTCCGAAGTCGATGGTTTGACGTCACTTGATTCTCTGGCTTCAACTGCACCGATGTTGAAGGGGCATCGATCCGGCGATTTCGGAGAAATCGTCGACGACGGACGGGCAAATGTGCCCGTCCTACGTCACTTCACGTCACAGCGGCCCGCGAGAGAACTTCGCCTCGGTCGCGGATGGCCTGGTCGATCTCGGCCAGATCCTGGTCGGTCAGTACCATCTCCATCGCCCCGGCTGACTCCTGAATCTGGTCGGGCCGCTTGGCTCCGCACAGAGCGACTGTAACCCCCGGCCTGTGGATCGTCCATGCGGTCACGAGTTGGGCCAGCGGGCGATTGTGCCTCGCTGCGATGGGTCTCAGCTTGTCCAGGAAGTCGTGGGTTTTATCCCACTGGTCGCCCTGGAACACCGGGTATTTCTGGCGACCGTCCTTCGCGTCCCACACGTGGTCGCGAGCGAGCTTCCCCGCGAGGAACCCTTTCATCAGCGGCCAGTAGACAGCCACGGAGACGCCGTGCTGTTGGCACCACGGGAGCCGCTCCGCTTCGATCTCGCGCTGCAGCATGTTGTAGTGCGGCTGGTCGGCTGAGATCGGGCAGACCGCCTGGAAGGCTGCGTACTGGCTGATCTGGGAAAAGTTCGAGACCCCGACCGCCCGCACCTTGCCCGCAGCGAGCAACTCCTTCATCGCCCCCGCTGACTCGGCCACCGGAACGCTGGGGTCGGGGGCGTGCAGGTAGTAGAGATCGATCACCTCGACGCCGAGCCGCGCGAGACTCTCGTCGCACTGCCGTCGAATCGTCTCGGGCCGAGCGTCCTTGACCTGCTTCTGGTCCCGGCCCCAGTGGATGCCGCACTTGGTGGCGATCACGACCTCCTTCCGATGCTGTCGCAGCACCCGCCCGACCAGCTTCTCGCTCTCGCCGTCGTAGCCATAGCAATACGCCGTGTCAAAGAAGTTGATCCCCGCGTCGAGGGCCGCCCGGATCGTGGCCAGGCTCTGGGCCTCGGTCACCCCAACACTCGTGATCCCCGCAATCGGCCAGCAGCCCAGCGCGACCGGCGAGACCCACAGATCGGTTTGGCCAATACGACGACGTGTCATGAGAGAGGGCCTGGAGGATGTCATCCATCAATCGGAGAGAGTTCGATGTAGACTGGCGGGATCTCTTCGCCCCGAAGGGGCCTGACTCGATAGCCCAGGGCGGCAGCCCTGGGAGGAATACGTGGCCCGATCACCCTTCAAGGCCCAACGGGCCGTCACC
>JAYTFV010000190.1:0-6609 GCA_043734065.1 Planctomycetota bacterium | reverse complement strand
CCCTCCTCCCCATGAACGTCACCCCCACCGCGCTCCCGGAAGTCGTCATCGTTGAACCGAAAGTCTTCGGCGACTCGCGTGGATTCTTCTTCGAGGCGTTCCGCGCGGATCGGTTCGCAGCTGCGGGGCTACCGACCGTGTGGGTGCAGGACAACATCTCGCGCTCGCAGAAGAACGTGCTGCGCGGGCTGCACTTTCAACTGGTCCAGCCGCAGGGCAAGCTCGTGCGGTGCCTGCGCGGGGCGATCTACGATGTGGCGGTCGATGTCCGTCGCAGCTCGCCGTCGTTCGGGAAGTGGGTTGGGGTAGAGATCTCGGAGGAGAACCACCGGGCGATTTACATCCCGGTGGGGTTCGCGCACGGGTTCTGCGTGCTGTCGGACATCGCCGATGTGGAGTACAAATGCACCGCCCTGTACGCTCCGCAGCATGAGCGGTCGCTGCTCTGGAACGACCCGACCGTCGGTGTGAAGTGGCCAGTCATGGGCGACCCGATCCTGTCGCCGAAGGATCTTCTCGGGAAACCGCTCGGGGAACTCGAGTGCTATCCATGACCGGTGGATTGGGTCAATTCCAGTCCGAGACTCATCTGAGGAACAGACACAGAAGCATGGGATCGGACCCCGGCAGGGGTCACAGAAATTAGCCGGTGGTTGAGCGAAGCGACACCACCGGATGGCTGTCGCTCAGATCGCCCCATCCCGGAGGGATGGCAGAGATCCCTGCGTTTACCGACGCGATTTGCCCAACCGCGAGCCGCACTTCTGGCATCCCTCTGGGATGCGATCATGGGCGGGGACCGTGTTCCGGTGGTATCGCTTCGCTCGACCACCGGCTCATGTCTGGCATCCCCCCGGGAAGATAGGGAGCATCTTCAATTGTCGAATACACGCACTCACAAAAGTCAACCCCGCCTCGCACTAACGCTGGGCGATGTGGCCGGGGTCGGTCCCGAAGTCGTCGTTCGCAGCCTCGTCGAACTGCTGCTGCATCATGATTGGCGAACCGTCATCGTCGGTTGCCCGCAGATCGTCCGTCGTTCGCTGTTAATGCTGGGAACCCGCTGGGATGTCGCAGTCATCAAGCAGTTCGGTGACGACTGGAGCCGCGAAGGTCAGCTCGTCGTCTGGAATCCCACGAGCGTCGCCGTGAATGAAGTGCCGATCGGGGTCGCCGATGCTCGGGCCGGACGGGCGGCCTATGACTGGCTGGTTGCCTCGACGCGAGCCGCCTTAGCGAAGCAGATCGATGCCATCGTCACCGCTCCTTTGAGCAAGCTCGGCCTGCACCGGGCCGGGATCGACTTCCCCGGTCACACCGAAATCCTCGCAGCGGAGTGCGGCGTGCCCGAGGTGGCGATGATGCTCTACCTGCCGCCGGGTGAACCGCTGGTGCCGGGGCACTCGCTGTCGATCGCCCATGCCACGCTGCACACCTCCATTGCCAGTGTGCCGCGACTGCTGACCACGCAGCGAGTCCGCGACACGATCCAGCTCATTGATGGCTTCCTCCAGCAGCTCGGCGAACCGCCTCGCATCGGCGTGTGTGCCCTCAACCCGCACGCCGGAGAGGAGGGCCTGTTCGGCGACGAAGAAGCGAACATCATCGCCCCCGCTGTGGCCGAGGCTCAGCGTTCCGGCATCAACGTCATCGGCCCGCGCCCGGCGGACACGCTCATCAAGTCCGCCGTCGAGGGTGCCTTCAACGGCGTCGTGGCCATGTACCACGACCAGGGCCACATCGCCCTCAAACTGATCGGGTTCCACCGGGCCGTGAACGTGACCCTCGGCCTCCCGATCCTCCGCACCAGCCCCAGCCAGGGCACCGCCTACGACATCGCCTGGACCGGAACCGCCGACCCCAGCGGGATGATCTCGGCGATTGAAACCGCCGTGCGACTGGCCAGTTCGTAGAACGGAATTTATTCCGTTCTATGCCGCGAATGCGGCGGCAGGGATGTGTCGCAGTGTGATCGTCGGACTGGGGCCGATCACACACAGGTTCTCGCAATGAGACGAACTGAGGAGAGTGCCGAGACGCACTGTCATCGCAAGTCTCTGTCGCCGCATTCGCGGCTGCTGAATACGTGGGGACTCTCATCCGTGGGCTACGCCCACGGCTATATGCTGCCATCGCTTCGCGGCGAAGACAGGCAGAGCCTGACAACCACTGCGTTGGCCTGGCCGTGACTGTCCACTAACCTCTCCCCAGAGAGTTCCCGATACACCTCCCGGAGGAAGACCGATGGCTCGCTCGATTCCCGCATTGTTGTTTGGCGTATGTGTCTCGACCTGGCTCGCGGGCCACTCCGCCATGGCCGGGGAGGTCACGATCGAACAGTCCCCGAACTCCGTCTGCGTCCGCATCGACGGCGAGGTCTTCACCGTCCTGCATACCTCCAAGGACTGGCCCAAGCCGTTCTTCAATCCGGTCACAGCTGCGGGCGGCATCGAGCAACTGGCGAAGGATGTGGCCGAGCCAAGCGGGGAGCCGGGGTTGCCGGGGAGCCGCGTGATGGTGTGTCGCGAGGACGCCCAACTGCGGGTGCTGGAGAAGTCCACAGCCGGACTGGTCAAGCTCGGCGAGGTCATCGAAGTCCGCGAGGTCAAGCGGCCCTGGCTGTGGGTGCCGGAGAAGAACGGGTGGATCAATGAGGCCGATGTCGCTCCCTTGGGGAGCACGGTGACGCGGGTCATTCAGACCCATCCGCAGGAGGGACTCGCCAAGGATCACCCACTGTACTACGACCACCCGCACCACAAGGGGGTGTGGATTTCGGTCGACGAGGTGAATGAGATCAAGTTCTGGGCCGAGAAGGGTCTGATCCGCAATGTCTCCGTGACGATCGACCAGGCCCAAGGCGAGTGGGCCGGGATGACGCTGGTGAACCACTGGCTCGACACCGACGAGTCTCCGCTGCTGAAGGAAACGACTCGGGTCCGCATCCTCGCCGACCGCACGCTGGCCTTCGACATCGAACTGGCAGCGGTCACCAAGCCCGTGAGCTTCCGCGACACCAAGGAGGGCCTGTTCGCGATCCGTCTGCCCAACAGCATGCGCGAGAACTCGGGCGGCGGGCCGGTCGAGAATGCCGAGGGGCTGAAGACCACGGCGAAATGCTGGGGCCAGACCAGCCCGTGGGTCGACTACGCCGGACCGGTCGGAAAGCGGAAGCTGGCCGTGACGCTGTTCGATCACCCGAGTTCATTCCGCAAGTCCCGCTACCATGTCCGCGACTACGGCCTGTTCTCGGTCAGCCCGTTCGGCGAGAAGGCGTACACCAACGGAGCCAATCCCGAAGCCCCGGTCCAGCTGGAGCCGGGGAAGTCGATCCGCCTGAGCTACGGCCTGCACGTGCGGGACTACACCGGCGATACCAAGGCAACCGCCGAGGCGTATGAACGGTTCGCGGCATTGCCTCGATAGCACTGCAGCGAATCGACGCGAGCGGCAGACGTGAGTCTGTCGAGAAACTTCGTCGAAAGGAGAACGTGTGAGCTCATGAACATTCACTCCCGCCTGCCACTCACAATCATTGAGCAACGGGTTTGCGATGTCGCTTCCGAATATCTCGCGATACCAAGAGGTGAGGTGCTGCCATCAAGCCGATTGATTGAAGATCTGAAATGCGACAGCCTCGATCTCGTCGAGCTGATCATGAAGCTGGAGGAAGTCTTCGCAGTCACGTTTCCTCAAGTTCAGCCGGACTCCGTTATCAAGGCGGTGTTCACCCGCCCGCAGTTCCGTTTGAGTGACTTGGCAGAACTCATTCACCTTCTGCATGGAACCGGGAAGCCATTGCCACAAAGTCAGCAGAGACGGGTAATTGCACAGCCCCCAATGAATGCAATGGTTCTCTTCTCTCAACTGAGCGGGACATGGCAGCCCGCACGATACTCCGACCGACAGTCCCTGTTTGAACAAGTTGGTGGACGAGAATGGAATCAGTTCCGGCGCCTCTCCGATGGGATGCGTTGCATTCTACTCCCATCCGCCGAAGTGGAGATCGGCAGCAAGGATGCGGAATCCCAGCCCGATGAACATCCGGTTCATCGGGTGACACTCGACTCATTCTTGATCGACGCCGAACCAGTTGCCACCACAGCCTATTGCCGGTTCTTGAATTCTGTGGATGCCGACCAGCAGTGCTTGATGGATTGGCTACTGCTCGATTCTCAAGATGACCGCCAACAGCAGATGCCAGTTTTCCGGAACAAAGGCGAATGGCAGCCCGTCGCTGGCGTTGAACAACTTCCGATGATTCTCGTTTCTTGGTACGGGGCCAACGCCTATTCATTATGGGCGAATGGTGGTCGCTGGGCGGAGTACCGAACTCACGAAGGCGACCTGCCATCCGAGGCTCAATGGGAGTATGCCGCACGGGGAGCACGTTCTCAGCCGTTCCCTTGGGGAGACGCATCGGATTCTCAGGTCCGCATGATATCCAGACAGCATCAGCCGGGCGTCACATATCAAGCCGACACCCTTCCCATGGCCGCAGTGAATGAACTCCTTGGGATGTCCCCGTTTGGCTTGCATCACATGGCCGGAAATGTCTGGCAGTGGTGTCGAGATTGGTACGACGAGGGCTATTACCGGGCGGCTGAATCGACGGGAAGAAATCCTGTCAATCGAAATGAATCCGGTGTGAGAAGTGAACGTGGTGGGAGCTGGGTCGGGCCAGACCACTTGTGCCGGAGTTCCCATCGGCGAGGGCGTGTACCCAACGCCCGAGGTCGGTGTCTAGGATTCAGATGCGTCAGTGACCCGCATGCACTTCCCAAGTCTCAGTGATACGTGGCACCGAATCCCCGCGGTCCCAAGCTCCGCTTGGGACCGCATCTCCTCAAGCTCCGCTTCGTCCGCGTACCAATGCGCGATCACTTTGGCCGAGTACGCCGTTGGCCGACTGAATGAATGACGACCGCACCAGCATAAGGGGGCAACTCCGTCGTCCATGTCGTTCGGCACGCGACGAAGCAGAGCTTCGGGGATATTCCGTCCCAAGCAGAGCTTGGGACGGAGGACAACTCAATGAGTCCTCCCTACCCCTATCGGCTGTGCCCTCAAAACCCGTTGACCAGCTTCCGCAACTCCACCAGTTGCCGCACCAGCTTCGGCAGGTCCGCGAGCGGCACCTGGTTCGGCCCATCGCTGAGGGCCTTATCCGGGTCGGGGTGCGTCTCGATAAACACCGAGTCCGCGCCGCATGCCACCGCCGCCCGCGCCAGCCAGGGGACCATCTCGCGGTTGCCGCCGGTGGTGCTGCCGCCGGGACGTTGGACGCTGTGCGTGGCGTCGAAGCAGACGGGGGTGCCGAGTGAGTGCATGATCGGGATCGACTGCATGTCGTTGACCAGTCGACCATACCCGAACATCGTCCCGCGCTCGGTCAGGATCACATCCGCGCAGCCGGTCTCCTCGCACTTGCGGACCGCGTGCTTCATGTCCTCGGGGGCCACGAACTGTGGCTTCTTGATGTTCACAACGCACTTCCCCAGCACAGCCGCCTCGGCCACTGCGTTGACGAGGTCGGTCTGCCGTGCCAGGAACGCCGGGATCTGGAGGATGCGGCAAACCTTGGCCACCGGGGCCGCCTGATCGGGAGTATGCACATCGGTTGTCACCGGGAAGCCGGTCTTCTCGGACGCGCGGGCGAGGATCTCCAGTCCCTTCTCCAGGCCGGGGCCACGGAAGCTGTCGATGCTCGTGCGGTTGGCCTTGTCGAAGCTCGCCTTGAAGACGATTTGGAGGTTGTCGCGGGCCGCGAGTTCGGCGAGATCGCCGCTGACGACACGGATCAGTTCCTCGTTCTCAATGACGCACGGGCCAATGATGAACAGCAACGGCTGACCGGGTCCGCAGAGGTAACGATCGACGCGGACGGGATTGTTCGGCATGGGAGAGTCCTTTCGGGGCAATGGTCAGTCGTCAGCCATCAGCGGTCAGGCGGAAGTTATCAGGTCTTTGTTGTCAGGCGTAGGGTGGCAGAAACCTGTGTCAGCGACCAATAGAAATGTCACATGGTTTGACCATGTGCAGGTAATTATAGGAATTATAGGTGTCAGGAACCATTTGTTGCTATTTTCGTCTTGACTGAGTCGGATACGGTTCCTGACACCTTCTTGTCGCCCGAGAGAATCTGGCGTGGCTATACCGCGTCACGTTGTCGCTGCTGAAGCAGTGCCAGAACAAGAAAAGCATGGCCATGAACCGTCGCCGCTGCGGCTGGAACGACACCACCCTGCTCGATATCCGTAAAGGGATCACGACTTAGTGACCACTGGCCCTGTGTTTGCCCCCCGGTGAAAGCGGCTCTCCAACCGGGTCAGCGTCTCGGCGGGCGGTTTAGAACCCTTTCAGGGTTCGTTCTCGGTGAACGTGTTGACCCAGGGTGCGCTCCAGGTGGTCGCGACCCTGGGCTGTGCTGTGTCACCCCTTCGGGTGCAGGGGGAGTGGTTTCTGTCTGACTGCTGACCGCTGACGGCTGAAGGCTTCCCCTTCGGTTGCGGCCCGAGGTCGGGCTGGTGTTCCATGTTGCGGGCGGCTCGGAGGCTGCGCTGGGAGTGGTTCTCTATGGCGAGCGTCGGCCCGGCGATTTCGGAGAAA
>JAYTFV010000189.1:0-29411 GCA_043734065.1 Planctomycetota bacterium | reverse complement strand
GTCTTCAGTCTTCAGTCTTCAGTCTTCAGTCTTCAGTCTTCAGTCTTCAGTCTTCAGTCTTCAGTCTTCAGTCTTCAGTCTTCAGTCTTCAGTCTTCAGTATTCAGTCTTCAGTCTTCAGTATTCAGTATTCAGTCTTCAGTATTCAGTATTCAGTATTCAGTATTCAGTAACACCGAAACTGGACAACTGGCTGAAACTGATTGCTCTCTGACTGACAACTGAAAACTGACAACTGACAACTTCCCCAATGACGCGGGCCGCCGCATTCGCGACGGCCCGGAGGTGGCCTAAGCCACCTTGAGGATCTTGTTCGAGCCGGGGCCCCCACGCGGCGGGTAGCCGTACTCGCGGAGCTTGCCGGAGAGGGTGCGGATTCCAATCTCGAGCGCCTTGGCCGTCAGTTCGCGGTTGCCTCCGAAGCGATTGAACGTCGCCTCGATCAGCTTGCGTTCCATCTGGGCCAGAGTCATCCCCGGATTGCCCGGTTCTCCCTCTTCCCGCTGTTCCATCCACGTTTCGAGATCGGCGACCGAGATCTCCTCGGACGACGAAATCGAGCAGCAGCGGCTGATCACGTTTTGCAGTTGGCGGACGTTGCCGGGCCACGGGTGGTTGCGAAGCCGACCGAGCGTCTCGGAGGTGATCCGCTTCTGGGACTGGCCTTCGCGGACCGAACATTCCAAGAGGAACTGCTCTGCCAGTGGAGCGATATCTTCCGGTCGGTCACGCAGCGGGGGCACCACAATCGTGTGCTGCTTACAGAGTCGCAACAGCTCGCGGTGGAACTTGCCTTCGTTGACCAGTTGATTCAGATCGGCGTGCGAACTGACCACGATCCGGACTCGCACGGCCACGTCTTCGTGAGTGCCGTGGGGACGGAACGTGCCCGTCGAGAGGACGCGGGCCAGTTGCTCCTGAAGCGGAACTGACAGCGTCTCGATGTCTTCGAGGAGCAGCGTGCCTCCCTGGCCACCCGCCAGGCGACCCGGATGATGCTCGTCTCCGAAGAGTTCCTGCTCCAGCAGGTTCGAAGCCAGCACACTGCTGCACAGCTTGAGGAACGGGCTGCGAGTGCCGAAGCGGGCGACATGGATGGCCCGAGCGACCACTGTCGTGCCGACGCCGGATTCGCCCGTGACCAGCACCGGACGGTCATGTTCGCTGGCGGTTTGCACCAGTCGGCGAACATCGTCCATCGCGGGGCTGATGCCGACCAGATCGTCGAACATCCGGCCTTCGAGTCGCCGCTTGAGCTGCAGGTTCTCCAGCACCAGTCGTGACCGACCGACGGCCGAGAACAGCAAGCGTCCCAGCTTCTCGGGAGTACACGGCGGGTCGAGGACATCACAACCGGCGGGCTGGGCCCACACGGCTCGGTCGGCGAGGGCGGGGACGACGATGAACTGCGTCGGTTTACCCGCAATGCGGACCGTCGAGTTCAGGTTGCGAATCACCTCATGCGAGGCCGGTTCGTCCAGCACACAGGCGGAGAATTCGTCCGTCGACAGTCCTTCTCGCAGCTCGTCCAGAGTGGCGTACATCACGGCTTCGTAGCCGTTTTGCCTCACCACCAGCGCGAGTCGCGACCGGGAGGGTTCGTGGAGGGACCAAACGGCCACACGTCCTGTGAGCCGAATCGTGGCAGGCATCTGCGAGTCCATCATGGCTCGGGAAACCTTATTCAAGGAGGAGTCGGAGCGCACGCTGAGCGGGACATTCGCGAGTGCGGATGCCTGTTCAGGTGCAGAAACGAGGGGGTGGGAGGAGGGGTGACAGAGGCGTCGGGCGGGCGGGAATCAGAGGCGGGCTCAATCAGCGATTCGCGGCGTTGGTCCGAACTCGGGAGGCCAGTGGAGAACCGGCAAGAACACCAGAGGTCGGAGGGGGGACGTGAATCACCTGTCGACGGAGCTGCCTCGGGGTACCGCGTGGGTCGCACGCTGCAACTGACGCAGGGGAAGGGAGTGGGGGGGGAATTGGTGGGGAAGTGATGGAGCGAGTGATAGTTCTCCTGTTCGACGTGGGTCAAGCGGTCTTCATGAGAGTTTCGGGGACTTCGTGACTGGATTTACTTTTTTGCCAAACCGGTTGTAGAGGTGACAATGTAGAGGCTGAAGACCAGTGAAATGCCTTGTGGAACGCTGGTCGGGAGGCATTGCAGAGAATGCTTTCGTCAGGGCAGGAGGCCCTGAGGCAGGTGTTCTACAGCAATTATAGGGTGCCCAGTTCAGTCACCCGACGCGTGAGCGAGGACGGTCGCTCAGTGACGTTCTACGGGAGTTCGACCCACCTCAGTCCAGTCGGTCAACAACCATCCCGGCGGACGATTCTTGGCCGGACGCCTCGCTGACGCTCGGTCCCTCGCTCACGCTTCGGGTTACTGGTTCGACCTTCGTGAACCTCTCCCGGTTTGGATTCGATTCCGCGTCCCCGTATACTCCGGCGGTGTTCCATTGCATTCGAGGGAGATTCCGTTGCTCGCCGGTCCACTCTTAACTCGTGAGGCCATCACAGCCCCGCGTCATCCCAAGCTGTTCCTGATCCGAGCCGGGTATCTCGCGGCGTTTGTCGTGTTGATGTACACCGCCGGGCAGGCGACGTTCGAGCGGCGACCGGTCCAGACGCTGGGCGACTCCGCGGCCTTCGGGCGATTTCTGTTCGACCTGTTCGCGATGGTCCAGCTGACTCTGGCAGCGGCAGCGGCGCTCCTGTTCAGTTCGAGCATTGTGTCGCAGGAGAAAGACAAGCGGACGCTGGTATTGTTGCTGATGACCGACCTGACCAACTTCGAGTTGGTGGGCGGAAAGCTGGCAGCGAGCTTACTGCTGGTGGTGATGCTGATCGGGGTGTCGCTGCCGGTGTTTGCGTTACTCGCAGTGTTGGGAGGGATTTCGGCGTCGCAGATATTCTGGGTCGAGGCGGTCTGTCTGGCGACAGCGGCGCTGGTCGGCAGTTGGTCGACACTGGTGGCCTACTGGCGAGACAAGACGTTTCAGACGCTGGCGATCTGCGTGATCGGCGGGCTGTTGTTCATCGGTGTGGTCGAGGGGGTCTCGGCCATCGGCGGCTCCTCGCTGGGCTGGTTGGCCCAAACCTTGAACCCGTACCGGGCGATGGCGGCTGTACTCGATCCGCTGGGGAGTCAGCCGAATGTGGTCAGCCCGGTGCCGACCGCTCTGTGGCCGGTCCTGGTGAGTACCTCGCTGGCTGCGGTTCTGGGACTGGTGACGATGGTCATGGTCCGCGTCTGGAACCCGTCGCGTTTTGCGTTCGACCAGATGGCCGAGCCGACGCCCGAGGAGAAGGCCGCAGCCATCGCCCTCGATCTGGCTCCGGCCACGAATTCGAAACGTGAGCATCGAGAGATCTGGAATCTGCCGGTGTTGTGGCGCGAGGTCTGCACGCGGGCCTATGGCCGGAAGATGATCTTCGTCAAGCTGGCCTACTTCGTGCTGGCCGGGTTCATTGTATTCAACCTGTCGCAGTCCTATGACAGCCAGCAAATCATCCTGGGGGTGATGTCGCCGATTGCGTTTGCGTTTGTTTCGCTCAGTCTGGTGACGTTGATTCTGGTGAATGCCCAGGCCGTGACTTCGCTGACCTCGGAGCGCGATGCCCAGACACTGGAGCTACTGCTGGTCACCAATGTGACCGCCAAGGAGTTCGTGTTTGGCAAGCTGGGCGGGATCATTTTTAACACCAAGGAGGTGATTCTGGTCCCGATGTTTCTGCTGCTGGCGTTGGCGCTGCGAGGGGAGTTTACGCTGGAGAACACGCTGTATGTGCTGGCCGGATACCTGGTGCTGATTGCGTTCTCGGCGATGGTCGGACTGCATGCCGGGCTGAGTTATGGTCTCTCGCGGGCGGCGATCGGCAACAGCCTGGGGACCGTGTTCTTCCTGTTCGTGGGCATCTTCGTGTGCATGATGCTGATCGTCGAGGCGCGGTCCTCGTTCGCCCTGCAACTCACGCCGTTCTTGGTCTTCATCCTGGGCGGCAGCCTCGGCTTGTGGGCTTCGCTGAGTCACAAGAACCCCTCGCCCGCTCTGATGATGGCCTCGGCGCTGCTCCCGTTCCTGACGTTCTATGCGATCACCGGATATCTCATGAAGGGCACGCTGGGCGTTTCCCTCTCGGTGGTAGCCGCCTACGGCTTCACCACACTGGCCATGCTCGTCCCGGCCGTGAGTGCCTTTGACGTGGCCATCGGCCGCAGCTCCGCCGACAAGGGGTGAAGCGACATTTCTAGTGTAGCCACGCTTCGCCAGAACGTGGGCGATCTCGTGTAAGCGCCCGCCCTCTGGCGAGGGGCAGCTACGACTCACTCGGCACCGCGTGAGGTCTCATGTCCTGCCCGACTGCCCTCCTCCCCACCCCGCGTCACGGAATCAAATAGATGATCCCCGTGTAGGTCGCAGCGGCCACGACCGCTGCTCGTCCGTTGATCGGCAGCGCGAGGTGACGCTTCGGCGCACACTCGCCGGGGCGGTAGTGGCCCAGAGGGGTCTCACGCTTCCACACCGGATCGAGGGCCACCGTGTACGGCAGCGCGATGACCTGAGCGCCGAACTTGCCCGCAGAGACAAACGGCTGCACCGCATTGGAGAAGCTGTGCCCGTTTCGTTCCAGCCCGGAGTCCTCAAAATAGAGCGGGTTGTGCGAGACATTCGAGGCCTGCCAGTAGACCGGGATGATCGAATGGTTCCGTTCGAGTGACCCTTGCAGCATCAATTCCGATTCGACGGGACACTCCTTATACGTCTTGTTCGGATCGGCACCCGCCGGTCGCGGACAGAGGCTCTCGTTCGGATCGCCGCCTTGGGGGGCGTAGTCGTAGAAGGGCTGGATATCCTTGATCGACTTGAGATTCTGGATCGGGTCAGGCTCCGGCTGGGGGGCTGCCGCGACGGCCTCCGCGGGCTGCCGAGGAGTCGCCGGAGGAGCGGGCGTTTCGGGTGTCGCTGGCGGAGCGGGGACTTCGGCGACCCGAATCGGAAAGGAGTCCGCAGATCGTTCGGGAGACGCCTCGCCAGAAACCGCATCCCCAACATGCTGTGCTGGCGCGGCGACAGTGGTGTCCGTGGCAGCCTCGGGGAGAGGCTGCTGGATCAGATCGAGGTCGTCCGAGAACGGCCAGTGCGGCAACGAAATCGTCACGCGCTCGCGAGGAGCAGTCGCCCGCGTTTCCAACGGGATGTCGCCGAACGAACCCTGGTGAGCCATCGGCTCATGGGGGTCCGAGGGGGGCTTGGCACCCGGTCGAGCGACCACCGGGCGTTCCACTTCGGGAGTGACAGTGATCGGAGCGGGGACCGGAGCCTTCAGCGACCGTTTTTCCGTCGTTGAACCACTCACAGCAGGCTGCGGCAAGGCACTCGGCGGCGCTTGGGGGTTCACCTCCGGAGCGGGCGTCCACTCGCCGCGCAGCTCGCGCCAGCGCTGCCGCGCCGAGCGCTGCTTCAGGCGTTCCAGAGGCTTGCCGACCTCGCGATCCGCAGCCGGAATGGCTCCGGAGATCAGGAGGCATAACGCCCCGGCCAGGCACCGTTTCCAGAGCGTGCGGTCATTCGACCGAATCGCTGGGAGCGATGCTGTAGTTGGGTGATTCTTGAGTGATGGCGATGTCATGCGGGTGGTTCTCCCTCACCGAGGCCGCTGTGATTTTGAGGAACTTCGGTTTCGTGCGAAGCTCCTCGATCGTGCCCACGCCCAGGTATCCCATCCCCGCCTTGAGCCCGCCGACCAACTGGTACAGCAGACTCTGGAGGGGCCCTTTGTAGGGGACGCGTCCTTCGACCCCCTCGGGAACCAGTTTCGGGCGTAGCTTGTCTTCGTCTGTCGCGAGCGATTGCCGGTAGCGTTCGCTGCTCCCCTTGACCATGGCCCCGAGTGATCCCATTCCGCGATACCGCTTGAAGGTTCGCCCCTGGAATAAAATCATCTCCCCCGGACTCTCGTCCACACCGGCGAGTAGTCCGCCCAGCATGACCGCAGAGGCCCCGGAGGCCAGTGCCTTGGTGATGTCTCCGCTGAAGCGGATGCCGCCATCCGCAATCACCGGGACACCCGTTCCGGCCAGTCCCGCAGTCGCCTCGGAGATGGCGGTGAGCTGTGGCACACCGACACCCGAGATGATACGAGTCGTGCAGATCGACCCCGGTCCGATGCCGACCTTGACGGCGTCAGCCCCGGCCTTCGCCAGGTCGCGGGCCCCCTCGGCGGTGGCCACGTTTCCGGCAATGATGTCGATCTGCGGCCACTGGCGCTTGAGTTCGCGAACCGTCTCGATGACGTTCTTCGAGTGCCCGTGAGCACTGTCCACCACCAGGAAATCGACGCCCGCCTGGATCAGAGCCGCTGCCCGCTGGATGTCTTGCACCCCGACAGCTGCCCCCAGCCGCAATCTCCCGCGCTGGTCCTTGTTGGCCTTCGGAAAGCGCAGGTTCTTGTCGATGTCCTTGATCGTGATCAACCCCTTCAACTGATATTGATCGTCCACCAGGAGCAGTTTCTCGACCTTGTTTTCGCGGAGGATGCGTTCGGCGTCTTTGAGGCTCGTATCCTCGCGAGCCGTGACGAGTTTGTCCTTCGTCATGACTTCATCGACTCGCATCTCTTTCGATTCCAGGAACCGCAGATCGCGTCGCGTGATAATCCCTTTCAGCGTTCCATTCTCCGTAATCGGAACACCCCCGATATTCCGCTTCTCCATCAGGTCGATGACCTCCTGGACCTTGGCATGCGGCGGGAGGCTCACGGGGTCCACAATGACGCCGTTCTCGCTGCGCTTGACCCGCTCGACTTCGAGGGCCTGCCGCTCGGTCGACATGTTCTTATGAATGACGCCGATGCCGCCTTCCTGGGCCATGGCGATCGCCATATCGCTCTCGGTCACGGTGTCCATCGGACTGGAGAGGATTGGGATGTTGATCGAGATGTTCCGCGTCAGGCGGGTCGAGACATCGACCTCCGACGGCATCACCTCGCTGTAGGCCGGAACCAGCAGCACATCGTCAAAAGTCAGACCGGTGTCCAGAATGCGATCTTTCACGAACGACTCCTCAATCCAGAAGACGCGAATGCTTGCGTCGAGTTCCCGCCATACGGAACCTCAACGAGCCACAGGCGAGTACGAAGTGCGGTCCAGCGGGACCATCGACTATCCAGTTTGCAGCAGCGCACACGTAACAACCTCGGAAATACGAGGCTCGGCGTTCCGTAATCAACACCACAGGCTTCCATTGGTGGACTATACGGCGTCGGTCGCCGATCATCAATCAATCGGCCTGCATCTGGGAATACGCACACACATCAATTCCCGCTTGCATCTTGCACAAGAAACCGCCTGATGGTCCAATGGACCGTGCGCGAACTCCCACCGATCCGCTCCCGAGCGATCAACGGCCCACCGATCGAGTCAATTTCATGCCCCGCCCCACCTCTCGCCGAGATTTCCTGCGCCGTTTCGGCCTGAGTGCAGCTGCGTTCCCGTTTCTGTGCAACCTGCCGAGCCTCGGGTTTGCGAACTCGGAGGGGCGCAAGAAACGCCTCGTCATCATGTTCAGCCCCAACGGGATCGTGCCCTCGACGTTCTGGCCGGACGAAGCCGGGGAACTCAAAGGGTTCAAGGAGATCCTCTCCCCTTTGGAACCCTACCGTGATCGCACGCTGACGCTGCACGGAGTCTGCGACAAGATTCGCGGCGACGGCGACAGCCACATGCGGGGGATTGGCTGCCTGTTGACGGGGATCGAACTCTTTCCGGGAAATATCCAGGGCGGCTCGGACACTCCGGCGGGCTGGTCGAGCGGCAAGTCGATCGATCAGGAACTCAAGACCTTCCTGCAAGGCCAACCGGCCACACACACGCGGTTCGGCTCGCTGGAGTTCGGCGTCGTCGTGCCCGACCGGGCGGATACCTGGAGTCGCATGGTCTATTCCGGGCCGAACAAACCGGTGGCGCCGATCGACGACCCATACCAGATGTTGACGAAGCTCTACGGCAATGTCGCCGATCGCGAAACGCTGAAGAGCGTACTCAATGAACTGCAGACCGACCTCGACAAGTTAAAGTCGGTCGTGGGGAGCGAAGACCGGCATCTGCTCGAGGAGCAGGCCACCTTCGTCCGCGACATGGAACTGGAACTCGCCGAGTCGCAGGCCACCTCCCTGGGCCACGCCATCCCCCAGCTCGAACCCGGCATCCGCGAGTCGAACGACAACCTCCCCAAGATTTGCCAGATGCAGATCGACCTGCTGGTTCACAGTCTCGCCTCGGACTTCACCCGCGTCGCCACCTTGCAGATCACAAACTCCGTCGGCCAGGCCAAGATGACCTGGCTCGGCATCGACGAGAACCACCATACCCTCTCACACGAACCCGACAGCAACGCCGACGCTCAGACCAAGCTCACCAAGATCAACAAGTGGTACTGCGAGCAGTTGGCCTACCTGACCAAGAAGCTGGCCGAGACGCCGGAGCCGGGCGGGAGCGGAAGCCTGCTCGACAACACGCAGATCGTGTGGACGAATGAACTAGGCCAAGGCAACTCGCACACGCTCGACAACATCCCGTTTGTGCTGGTCGGCGGCGGCTTCGACTACAAACTGGGGCGTTGCCTGAAGTACGACAAGGTGCCGCACAACCGGCTGCTGCTGTCGTTCGCGCACGGGATGGGCCACATGCTCGACCGGTTCGGCAACCCCGATTACTGCTCTGACGGCCCACTCAGCGGACTCGCTTGATCCCCCGTTGAGCAGCGACGCGAAGTCTTCGAAGCGGAGCGCGTCACACCGCGATCCGCTCCGCAAAGCCTTCGCGTCGCGGCTCAACAATGAATCGCTCCACTACTTCGCCAGATCGACGCAGATCAATTCTTGATCGTTCCGCACATACATTCGCTGGTTCGCAAACGCCGGGGCACACCACACCACATCCCGTCCAAAGGCATTGTTCGTGGGGGCGATTACGTGCATCCGTGACATTTCTTTGAATCCCTTCCGCGTCAATTGGCCGATGAGCAGATCGCCCGTTTCGGCGAACATCCAGAACTTGTCGGTCGAGCCCGCCCGCACGAGGAACACCGTTCCGCTGGGGAGCTTGCGTTCGCTCAGTGGCTGGGGGGTGGACCACTCGATCTTCCCACTGGGGAGGTCGACGCACCGCAACTCGCCGCCCTGGTCCACACCGTAAACCTTGCCATCCATCAGGAACGGCTGGACGTTGACTGGCGAGAAAGCGTGCTTCTCGACATCGCGCCACAGCGTCTTGGCCCCCGGCTTGTCGGTCGCCAGTTCGAGCAGCAGGTTCTTGTTGTCGTAACCGGCCACGAACAGATGATTCCCGTGGTGGATCGGCGTCATGATGATCGAGCCGTTGCTCCCCTCATATTCTGCGGTCCAGAATTCCTTGCCGGTCTCGGGATCGACGGCATAGATCGCTTGAGGGCTGCACAGCACCAACTGGCGGACACCGGCATGCTGAATGATGAGTGGCGGGGAGTAGCCTTGTTCCTTCGCCGTGCCGACCCGCCACATCTCCACGCCGGTGTCCTTGTTCAAGGCCACGCAGTGCGACCCGGCTCCCCCGGCAATCACGATCAGCTTGTCGCCATCGATCAGCGGCTGGCTGGCGTAACCCCACAGTGCGGCCTTGGTCTTGTAGGTCTCTTTCAGGCTCTTGAACCACTCGATGTCTCCGGTCGCCGCATCGAAGCAGGCGAGCTGACCCTCGGCCCCCTGCGTGTAAACCTTGCCTCCATGAACCAGCGGGGTGCTGCGCGGGCCAGCAGGATATGAGATCGAATACTTCTCCGGATGCTCCTTGAACCACAACTGTTTTCCGGTCTTCTCATCGAGGCACAGCAGGCGTTCGGTGCCGGTGAACTGCTTGCGGTCAAAGTTGTCGACCTTGACGTTGTCGGCGGTCACATAGTCGGTGACGTAGACCTTACCCCCGGCGACCGCCGGTCCCGAATAGCCCCCGGCCACCGGAGACCGCCAAACGATCTTCGGCTGGGCCGGGAGTGTGTCGACCAAACCGGTCTCGCGCCACACGTTGTCCCGTTGCGGCCCCATCCACTGCGGCCAGTCATCCGCGAGGACCGTCGTCGAGCCCCCGAATGCGTAACCAAGAGCCGCCAGACACAGCCAGGTGCGAAGCATGATTCAGTCCTAGAGAGAGAGGGTCACTCACTTCCAGATCTTAGTCAGCAAACCCCTGAGTACCAAGCCGACGCCCCTTCCCATTTCGGGGATGGCAATTGACAGGTACTTCGAAACCGGCGTAACCTGTACGCATACAATGCTGTGGGACGGTTGGTGCAGGGATTCAATCCAAGCCGCAACCGCATCGTGTGCGTTGTCGTGGGGTGGGGACTCCGGTGGCTGGGAATCTTCTCCGGGGATGGTGGCTCGTTGGCCGAAGCGGGGAAGCTGCTGGATGAAGTCCCTCTCTCGTGACGGTCGCCCCATTCGCTGCCTGCTCGTGGGGTATAATGGAGCGGGGAATACTGGCTCCGATATTCGGTTGCTCACCGCCATCGACGATGTGCGCGAGGCGTTCGGTCCGCAGACTCAAATTACGGTCACGTCGATCAATGGGCCGAGGACCAGGGCCATCCTCCCCAGCGGGTCGGGGATCGAAGTGGCCGAGATCTCCTTCACGCCTCATCAGTTCACATTCGCGATCTGGCGTCTGTGTGGACAGCATGACGTGATGCTGCTGGTGGAGGGGAGTGCCTTCAAGCAGAACTGGAGTGTGTGGCTGCTGCATGCCTATCTGTGGGCCTCGAATGCGGCACGCTGGCGGGGGAGTTACTCCATCGCTTACGCCGTGGATGTGGGGGAGTTGTCCGGTTTTCACGCTTGGCGCACGCGGCATGAATGCGAGCGGATGTCACTGGTCATCACACGCACCGAAATCGCTCGCCAGCGATTGCAACAGATGGGCGTGCAGCGGCCGATTCTCGCCACGACCGACACCGCCTTCCGTTACCAGCGAGCCCGGGAGCCTCGATCCGCTGGTCGGCGAGTCGTCGGCCTGGCTCCGATCGAGTTCTTCCACTGGCCGGTGCGTCTGAAGCCGTGGTGCAAGCCGGAGGAGAAATACCGCTGGCCACTGGCGTTCACCTGGAACGAAGAACGCCACGCCCTCTCCGACGCCATGCTCCAGCGTTGGGTGACACTCGCCAAGTACGCCATCGAGAAACATGACCTGGATGTCCAGTTGATCGCCATGGAGGATCTCGACGCCCCCGTCTGCGAGCGAATTCTCGCCGCTCTGGGGCCGCTGGCCACCGATCGGGTGTCACTGGTCTCATCCCGCCAGGTGTCCCCCGGCGATATGGTCGCCCAGCTGCGGGGACTCGATGCCCTGGTCACGTCGCGTTATCACGCCTGCGTGCTGTCGATGGGCGAGGCCGTCCCGCAAATGGCGATCGGCCACGACGAACGACTGGCTTCGATCTATGCGGAGATCGGCATCGATCGGGAGTTCCTGCTCCACTACCGGCAACCCGACCTCTCCGAGAAGCTGCTCCCGATGTTTGATCGGCTGCTGCAGCGGGGACCGGAACTCTCGAAGCTGATTCGAGAGAAGTACGATCAGCGGTTCCTCCCGCTGTGTGCGCAGAATCAAATCGAACTGCGGGCCTGGGGCGAGCGGACGTTTGAATCCAACACGCTCGCCGCCAGCGATCCCGTTTAGCCGCGACGCGAAGTCTTCGAAGCGGAGCGAACCACACCGCGCTCCGCTGCGCAAAGCCTTCGCCTCGCGGCTAAACTGTTGGGCGACTTGAGACAACTCGCCAATGCCGAGCCGCCCCGATGAACCCACTCCTGGATCGCCGCACTCTGCTCTCCCACTTCGGCACCGGCCTGGCCGGAATCGCCCTCTCGCAGCTGCTTCAGCCAGGCCCACTCACCGCCGACGACCGCATCCCCATCCGCCCCGACATCGATCCCGCTCAACCGCTGTCCGCCCGCGCGCCGCACTTCGCTCCCCAGGCGAAGAACATCGTGATGATCTTCTGCACCGGGGCCCTCAGCCACATCGACACCTGGGACTACAAGCCCGAACTGATCAAGCGGCACGACACACCGCTGCCCGGCACCGACAAGCTGATTACCTTTCAGGGCGAGAACGGCAACCTCATCAAGAGTCCGTGGACATTCCGCCCGCGCGGCCAGTGCGGCAAGATGATCAGCGACCTGCTGCCGAATCTGGCCGATCTCGCGGATGACATCTGCTTCATCCACTCGATGACCGCCAAGTCGAACACGCACGGCCCGGCAGAGAACCAGATGAGTACCGGGTTCACGCTGGATGGCTTCCCCGGCATCGGAGCGTGGGTCAACTACGCCCTTGGCAGCGAGTGCCGCGACCTCCCGGCCTTCGTCGCCATCCCCGACCCCCGCGGGGTTCCCCAGGTCGGTTCCAACCACTGGAACTCCGCCTTCCTCCCCGCCACCTTTCAAGGCACAGCCTTCAGCGCCGAACGCCCCATCCCCCACCTCAAACGACCCGATTCAATCTCCCCCGAAACCGACACAGCGACGCGCGACCTCGTCCGCCTGCTCAACGACAAGCAACAGGGCGCCCACCCCGGCGACCGGCAACTCGCGGCCCGTATCGCCAGCTATGAGATGGCCGCCCGCATGCAGCTCTCGGCCCCGAGAATCGTCGACTTCGCCGATGAAACTCCCGCGACGCACGCTGCCTATGGCACCAATGCGAGCGACAAGACCCAGGCCGGGTTTGCCCGCAACTGCCTCCTCGCACGCAGACTCATCGAGCGCGGCGTCCGCTTCGTCCAGCTCTTCAACGGGGCCTACGCGATGGGCGAAGGAGTCGGCAACTGGGACGGCCACAAGACCCTCCAGGCCCAGTACAGCATCCACGCCCCGATCCTCGACCGCCCCGCAGCCGCCCTGATTCGCGACCTCAAGCAGCGAGGGTTACTCGAAGAAACAGTCGTCGCCTTCGTCACCGAATTCGGTCGTATGCCGACCTTCCAGAAGGGTGCCAGCGGCCGCGACCACAATCCCAAAGGCTTTACCGTCTGGCTGGCCGGAGCCGGCATTAAGGGTGGCCACAGCTACGGCTCGACGGACGAATTCGGAGCCCAGGCCATCGAGAACGTGACCTCGATCTACGACCTGCACGCCACTTTGCTGCACCTGCTCGGCCTCAATCATGAACGCCTGAGCTACTACCATAATGGGATCGAACGGCGTCTGACGGATGTGCATGGGCATGTGTTGCACGATGTGCTGGCGTAGCAGAACTCGTCAGAGTTCCGTCGTCACTTTTCACGAATTCACCTTGCCGATGGATTGGGCTGGGCGCATCCGCCCGTGACCTCATGGGGTTCTGAATCTGACTTGGGAAGGACCGCTGGGCGATGAAAACACTGATTCTGATGCGGCATGCCAAGGCGACGTGGGATCACGACCAGTGGCCCGATTTTGATCGTCCGCTGAATCCTCGCGGAGAGGTCGACGCCCCCCGCATGGGTCGTCGCCTGATCGGGGCAGATCTGCTGCCGGATGTGATCCTCTGCTCCAGTGCCCGCCGGACAATGCAAACAGCAGACCTGGTAGCTGCGGAGCTGCGCTGTTCCGACCGGATACAGCTCAAGCCGGAGCTGTATCTGTGTCCGGTCTCGGTGTGGGAGGACTTGGTGCACCGGCTACCGAACGCCTGGAACTGCGTGTTGTGTATTGGTCACAATAATGGGTTGGAGGAGTTGGTATCGCACCTGCAACGCCACCGGTCTCACTTGCCGACGGCGGGTGTGACGGTGATCGAGTTGCCGCAATGGTCCGGCTTCGACCGCTCGCTGCAACCCGCCCGGATCGAGGTCTGGCACCCGCAGGAGACGTGAGCGGTACGGCTCTCGCCGCCGACTTTCTCACGTCAATGACCCCCAGTCACCCGGCACCAATCCGTCACAGAAATGCCGGGCCAGGAAGAACAGCCATTCCAGTTGTGATCGCTGGATGATCTTGGTGTTGTAACCTGTCGGAACATCCGCCAGAGAGATGATGTCCTTCAAGTCCGAAATCGCGTATTCCTGTTTTTCAGTCTCCGGATTAGAGGGCTTGACGCATGCTCGCAGCAGCGACGAGCAGATTTCCAGGAACGCCAAATCGTGCCCTGCCACATAGTTCCACAGATCAATTCCAATGCGAACGGTCACGGTCACATCAATGCCGCGCTTCACGAATCGGCAAGACCATTGGTTCTCAGGACTTTCCTGGAGGCCTGACGAATGCTTCTTGGCAATGTTGCGAAGGATGTGCCAGTCTTTCTTGTTCGACTGTTTTCTGGTTCCATAGAGAACGCCATACGTGAAGTCGATCTTCTTCACTTTTGCCTCTTGGGCCCACGCTTCGCAATTCGTCAGGATGGTGTCCGCGAAATTCTCACTCATCTCGTCGTTCAAGCAGCGCGGGCCGCTCTTGAGTGTGGCGAGACAAAGCGTGTTGCCACGACGCTTCATTCCGTCAATTGCTGAATTTGTCGAGTGCATCCCGCTCGGAGCGAACTCCCAGCCATACCTGGGGAGAACAACAGCTTCGACCATTCGCCCAGCAGAGGTCTCCATTGACGAGAAGACCTTGGCCGGGAGGATGGCCTCCTCGATCTCGCTGATCTGCGTCAATCCATGCTGCAATGCATAAAACATCACGACGAACGGGCTCGTGTTGAACTTCGCAAAGTTGGATTCCTTGGTCGGTAAGCTTTGAACATGGCTCGTGATGCGAGCGCGGAAGTCCGTTTCCATTGCCAGAACTCGGTTCGATGATTCGGCGTCGCTGTCGACCCGCATCAGCGATTTGAGCAACTCGGCCTTCGAAAGTTCGAATGTCTCGGGGCGTGGAATTCCGGGATGAGCCATTGAGGTGCCTTATATTTGCTTTGAGCGTCGCTTCGTCTTGGGTGAGGCGTAGGCCGCCTTGTCGTCTCCCGCATCTTGCCAGACGACCGTCTCGCCATTCTTGAACCACTGTCTGGTTCGAATATGCGATTGGACGTATTGGATGCGGTAAGCGTCAGGCTTGTGGGGATATGGCTTCCAATTCCGCTGAGAAAGTCGGTCCAGCTCAGCAGCGATGACTTCGCCCGCGACTCGTCCGAGCCGTACGGGGACCGCATTTCCTGCTTGAGTGTATTTATCCTGAGTCTTGCCACAGAACTCCCAATCGTCCGGGAACTCTTGAATGCGTGCGTACTCTCTCAATGTCAAGGCGCGAGTTTCCGTGGGATGACAGAGAGAGGTACTCGCATGATTCGGCATCGTGACCAAGGTGGGGCACGGCAACTCCAAGTTCAGTCGCCTCCACCAGCCTGACCGCCCCCCTTTGGCGATCCAGGCTTTCCCCATCGACTCCTTCTGGATCTCGATCGGTAAACTTCTCCAGTTGGACCCCGGCGGAACGAGTGACAGGAATCGCTTTTTCCGAGGACTGAAGTCCATGATGACTGGATCGTCCTCGTGGAGGTCGCTGATCGCGTCGCCCAGTGTGGTCCAAGGCAATAGTTCGTCACTTGAAAAGAGAGTCGGCTGTCGGCCTCCCTTCGAATTGGGGACTCCATGAGTGGGATCGGGAAAATCGACGACAGCATTGAAACGGTTGCCGATGAAGATCGCCCGTTCTCGGAGTTGTGGTGCCCCGTAATTGACGGCATTCACCTCAAAGCAGTCCATGTGGTAGCCTCCGCCCCGGATGTTTTGAAGATCATTGGCAAACAGGCGGATGACCGACCCCGGCTCTTCGTCAGGCTCCAGCGGAGGTCCGCCCTTCTCCGGCCTTTGTGCAATCGGACGGTGTCTCAAGGCAGCCGAGAGCAACCCCCGGACGTTCTCCATCAGGAAGAACCGGGGCTGAAGTGCCTCCACGAATCGAAGGTACTGCCAGAGCATCGTGCCCCGGGGATCTTGCACACTCTCCCGTTTGCCAGCCGTACTGAACGACTGACACGGTGGACCACCCGCCAGCAAATCGATGTCCCCGGACTTGAGTCCGGTGGCCTTCAGAATCCCCTCCGGGGTGAGACTGGAAATATCCCCCTCGAAGACCTGTAAGTTGCGATCCAGACGACCCGCACGGTGGTTGGCCCGGATCGTGTCGCAAAAAGCAGGCACCCGCTCGACACAAGCTGTGACTCGAAAACGACCCGATTGCTCCAACCCCAGATCGAGCCCCATTCCTCCTGAGAACAGAGAAACAACGGTGTACTTCTGACGAGTCATTTCGACTTCCATGTTCGTGCCGCGATGTCCAAGAACATATTCTTTCGCATGGGACTGTTGAAAGGCGTGATGGTCGAATGCTCTATCTGCCTCCGACTCAGGCTCACCTACTCCACCAGCACCCCCGGCATGGCCAGGACGGCTCGTTCCTGCTGAATCTGATCGAGGTGCAGCAGGGCCTGCAGCACCAGTTTCGTGCGGTGCGGGTCGAGGCCCTTCAGCAGGGGGAGGGCTTGCTTCAGGAGCGTGTCGCTAGGGAGAGACTCACTCCCGGTGAAGACCCCTGCGCCCTTGGTCCCACCCGGCAGTTCCAGGTGCTTGTCGTCCTTCTTCGGTGCCCCAGCCGAGAGGTCGCCGAAGAGCGTCTCCAGGGGGTTCGTCGGACGGGGCAGGACTTGCAGCTCGTAGTCCTTGGCCACCTTGGCTTCGGTGGCTGCGAATTCGATGGCGTCCTTCAGCGTGCCGAGTTCGTCGACGAGGCCGATGGCCAGAGCCTGCTTCCCGGTGTAGACGCGGCCACCGGCGATGTCGTCGATCGGCTTCTTGAGGCGGTCGCCTCGTCCCGCGACGACGTGGCCCTTGAACACGCCGTAGATGTCGTCCATCCACAACTGCATCTGCACCCGCTCGCCATCGGTGAACTTGCGACCGGCGAAGAGCATCCCCGCCTTTTCGCCGCGCTCGTTCGACTTGAAGTTGATCCCCACCCGGTTCCACAGATTCTGCGTCCCGAGCTTGCCGCCCAGCACACCGATCGAGCCGGTGATCGTCGTCGCATCGGCGTAGATCTTCTGGGCACTGCATGCGACGTAATACCCGCCACTCCCCGCGACGCTGCCCATCGACACGATCACGGGCTTCTTGGCCTTCACCTGATTCACCGACCGCAGGATCACATCACTCGCAGTCGCCGACCCGCCGGGGGAGTCAACTCGCAGCACGACGGCCTTCACCTGCGGGTCATCCGCAGCCGCTTGCAGCGCTTTGCGGAGTGGCTCGCTGTAGGCCCCAGTCGACGAACTCATCAGCGACAGCGGTGACGATTCGGGGTTGCCCAGCGAGATCGGCCCCTCGATGTAGACGATGGCGATCTGGTCCTTGGTCGACTTGCGGACCTGCGGCCCGTTGAGGATCTGGGCCCAGATTTGCAGGATCGCGAACGGGTTGTTCATATCGACCTGCAACCCCTTCGGCTTGCCGTACGACTTGTCGAACACCAGGTTCTCGCCATACTCCTTCCGCAGGAATTGCTCCAGGGCCAGACGCTCCTCAGCGGCATCGATCAGCCCCGCCTGCACCGCCGATTCCGCCGAGTACAGGCCGGTCTTGATCCACTCCTGAGCCTTCTCGGTCGGCACCTTGCGACCGGTGGCGATCAGCTCGACGACCCGCTCATAGAGGCCATCGTAGAGCCACGTATACATCTCCTTGGCGGCGTCGCTGGGGCCACTGCGCGTGTACTGCTCGGCGGCACTCTTGTAGGCCCCGCACGTCAGAAAGTCCGGCTCGATGCCGATCAGATCGAACATCCCACGCAGGTACATCTGCTCGCCATAGATCCCCGTGATCCACAGATCGCCGGTCGGCACCACGCTGATGCGGTGAGCCCCGGCCACCAGCGAAAAACTCTTCGTGTCCAGGCTGTCGGAGAAGGCGTAGATCGTCTTGCCGCCCGCCCTCACGCGGTCCATCGCCTCGCGCAGCTCCTCGACTTGAGCGTAGTTGAGTTGAGGGGAGCTGAGGATGAAGACGACGGCCTTGACGTTCTCATCGGTGGCGGTTTTGTCGAGGCGTGCGATCATCGAATTCAGCGACTCCAGGCCGACTGCTCCAAAGAGCGGGTCATCCGGAATCGGCGTTTCGAGCAAGGCTCCCTTGATGCCGAACACGGCTGCGATGGGCGGCTTGGCAGCGGGCTGTTTATCGTCGGCCTTCTTGTCATCAGCTCGAAGATCGGAAACGGCGAGCGTCCCCAGAGCGAGGATGACGAGGGCCAACAGAGAGTGCGTGAATCGGTTCATGAGTGGACCTTCCGTGAGCGGAAGTGCGGAGAGTGCGGAACTCGGGCGGACCGAGGTGCGGGGGACAGCGTGGGGAGTGTACCGATCCCGAGGGAGCGGGACGAGAGTGGCGGTGTCGTCACGTGACGCCTTCGACCACACCAGAACTGGCAGCCTGGGTGGATCGATCTCCGGAGCGAGCGGACAGCACGGTCACTTCGCGACGTTGACATACACCTTCAGATGGTTCGGATCGGCCAGCAGGTCCATAATCTTCTGCGGGTCGCCATAGCCCTCCACCGGCGTGGTCAGTATCCGCTGCGTGACGCCGGGGAACATCACCTCGCCGAGGGCCAGATCGGCCAGCCCCTGTGCGAAGTGATGGCGGTTGCCATTCACCGATCCCACCAGCAGCTTGTTTCCCAGCACCCATTCGAGGTTAATCAGATCGGACGGGACTTCGGTGGTCTTGTGGCCACCGGTGACGCTGGTCCAGACGAGGGCTCCGTTGATGGCCAGGACGCGCATGGCATCGAACGCCACCGCGCTGGAGCCGGTCGCTTCGATGATCAGGTCGGGTTTGCCGACCTGCTTCACCAGGTCGTCCAGCGAGGTCTCTTTCGTACTCACATAGGTCGCCCCGTACGCCCGGCAGATCTCGGCCTTGAGCCCCGGATTCGGCGTCCGCGCCACGGTAAACACCTGCAACCCGCGCAGCCGCAGCATCAGCGTCGTGAGCAGCCCGATCTGCCCGGCTCCCATCACGAAGGCCAGCTTCGGCTCCCAGACCTGCAGCCGCTGCTGGGCCAGGTACGCCTGCTCGATGGCCTTGGCACAGACGCTGGCGGGTTCGGAGAGTACGCCGAGGTGCTGGAGTCCCGGAGGCACCTTGACCACGAACTCGGCATCGTCGACCCAGCGCTCGGTCATGTACCCGTGCCGCAGATTGATCCCGCGCTCGTAATACTCTTCGTGCCCCGTGATATCGTTGCGACCAATCAGGTCATAGATCGTCGGGCCAGGTCGCCGGACAGTACAGGTGCAATAGTCGCCCGGCTGGATGTGCGTCACCGCCGAGCCGACCGCCTCGACGACGCCGAAGACCTCATGCCCGAGTACCAGGAACTGGAACCCCGTTGGAGCGCGGCCATACAGGGCCTCATTGATCTCCATGTCGGTCGCATCCACGCCGACTTGCAGAGTGCGGACCAGCACCCCCCGTTCGTCGGGAATGCTCTCCAGCTTGGGTTCGGGAAGTTCAGCAATGTAGGCGGAGTGCTTGATGCCAGGACGGACTGCCAGCGCACGCATGACGCGGTTCCAAGCGAAAAGGAGGAGTGGTGGTTGTGGGCCGGGCCACAGCGGAGAGCCCAGAGAGTCTAAGGCACGGAGCCGCAGGGAGGAAGGCGGTGGGGAGCGAGAGACCGGGAGAGGGGGAGACTAGTTCCGCCTGGCCTCTCCCTGTCTCCCTGTCTCCCTATCTCCCTGTCTCCCTATCTCCCTATCTCCCTATCTCCCTGTCTCCCGGCTCAACTCCCCTTTCTCCCCGCGCAAGGATGTGCTAACACTCCGCCCGAGACACGACCGGACCTCGTTCGGGGTTGCGGAAAACACCTTGCAGGATGCGATGAGTCATGGATCGACGACTCGTGATGTTGGTCGGAATTTTGATCGGAACGCTGGTGGCCTCGGCTCCGGTCAGGGCCGCTTTGCCATTCGTGCGAGTCGCTTCGGTACTCCATTACTGGGAGACTACGAGTCTGACCCGCACGCGCGAGGGGCTGGCGGTGCGGACCCTCCAACCGTATCTGGGGTCGCTGCGGGAGGAGTGCCTGCAGCAGAGGTTTACCTGGACCCTCCTCAGTGCATCCGTCAGTGGATCCTACCTGGAGGCGATCCCCACCGACCCCGCCGAGCGGCAGTTTTTGCCGAATGTGCGGATCGCGATCGATACCCAGGGGCTGCCGCAGTCGGTCGAGATTGGTCAATTGAAGCTGGCGGTCCGTGACCTCGCGCGGGCGAAAATGGCTCAGGTGGCCAGCCGCGAGTCGATCTCGCCCGTGAGTGACATCGTGCGGGTCTCGTTCAATGCGGATGAGGAGGCCCGCCTGGCCACGCCGGTCGATGCGCGACTTCGCGAAGTGATCTCGCTCTGGGCGGCGGCCTCCCAGTCGGCGAAGGCCATGCGGGTCAGCTTCCAGCGGATCGACTATGACTCTGCCATCGAAGTCGAGACCCATGCGACCGGCGAGTTCGTGTTCAGTGCTCCCTTCCAGGGGCTGTATCAGTCGCAGTCCAGTCCCGCCCAGGGAGTCACCGCAAGCACCCGCAGCGGTTTGAATGGGAAGCGTTTTGTGCGGCTGGCTGGCGAGGATGTGATGCTCGTCTGGAATGGGAAAAACCTGACACAAGTCCATTCCGCAGCCAAGAGCTACGAAGTCTTTGAGCGACCGGGAACGCCTCGCGAGGTACTCGGAGCAGGTTCGTTCGACGCCGTCTGGCAGACGTTGATTGCTCCGCAGAGTGCCTTGCCGATGGTGGCCGGGCTGGAAGAGAAAGAGCTGCGGACCAATTACGAGTGGAGACTGGTGGCAGATGACAAGAGTTCTCTTATCCTGCGAGGCACACCGGTGAATGGCCCGGATGCGAGTCTCTATTCCAGCGTTCAAGTGGTCATCGATCCGGCCAGTTTTCGCACGCAGGCGACACGGATTATCGACATCGCTGGTTCCAAGGAAACGATGCACCAGTTCACTGACCGGGTCGTCTCGAATGACCCCGCAGCGCTCGGCGAATGGCTCCCCGACCTGTCGCAATACCGGCGGGCGAACGAAGTCCTGGGCGTCGAAGCGGTTCCCGGTGTCGAGGACGATCAGTCCTTCCCCCCGCCGCCTCCCTTCGAGTGATCACGCCGCGTGCGCCGCGCCACCAGTCCGGCCAGATAGCCCGCCTTAAACCCCGCGTCGATATTCACGACCGCAATGTTCGCCGCGCAGCTGTTGAGCATCGCGAGCAGGGCCGCCACGCCTTGGAATGAGGCCCCGTAGCCGACGCTGGTCGGCACTGCGAAGACTGGGCAACCGACCCAGCCGCCGACGACCGAGGGGAGCGCCCCCTCCATCCCGGCCACGACGACCAGAGCATCCGCTTGTTGCAGACGCGGCACCTGCTGGAGTAGCCGCTGCGGTCCGGCGACGCCGATATCGGTGATCAGGTCGCACTCGACCCGCATCCAGCGGAGGGTCTCCAGGGCCTCTTCGGCGACGGGTCGATCACTCGTCCCGGCGGTGACGACCCAGGCTCGCCCCGCCAGCGGAATTTCAGCACCGGCCGGGAGGCGGACCGTCCGGGCCAAGGGATTGTGGATTGCGTTCGGGAAACGCTGGCAGAGGGCTGCGGCCTGCTCCGTGGTCGTGCGCGTGATGAATGCCGATTGACCGTGGCGCGATAAGTGGTCAAACGACTCAACGACGTTTTCGACCGACTTACCCGGCCCGTAGATCACCTCCGGAAAGCCGCAGCGGGCCTCGCGCCCGAGGTCGAGTTGGATACCCGGCAGGAGGTCGATCGCATGCGGGTCGGGTGTGGGCATGGGTTCCTCGTCGTCACGTTCGCCAGAACATGGGGAGCTAGTGCGGTAGCTGCACTCGCCAGAGTGCGGGCACCCCACGTTCTGGCGAACGCAGCGACCCCTTGTCTTTGAGTGGTTCTTCCGGCTGCTTCGCGAAAACATACGCTGCGCGCCGGAGGATGCCAGTGATCGGAGCGATTTCTCGAATCCGGTGAGATTGCCCATATTTGACAGTTTTTGTTGTCATAAAGCATTCGGTCCCCTATCATGAGGGACAGAACGACACATTCCTGCTGCGCGAAATCTCTTCAGACCATGCGATTCACCTTGGAACATGACGATCGCGAGTTCCTCGCCGACCTCCGCAAGAGCGGGCGGGCGACGGTACAAGCGTTGTGTGAGCGCCAGGGGGTCACAGCCACCGCGATTCGCCAGCGTTTGACGCGGTTGCAGGCACAAGGGCTGATCTCCCGTGAGGCGACCAAAGGGGAGCGGGGGCGGCCTTCGCATACCTATGTCGTGACGACGGAAGGTCTGCGGCACCTGGGAGATAACTACCGCGACCTGGCCTTGATGCTGTGGGACGAGATCACGCTCATCGACGACGACGCGGTGCGTGCGAAGTTGATCGGGCGGTTGCGGGACCGGCTGGTCCAGACCTATGGCCGGGACGTGCGGGCTTCGTCGCTGTCGGACCGGTTGGAGGAGTTGCGGGGGCTGTTGACGACGCTGGGCTTTGATGTGGAGTTGCGGCAGCAGGGGGGCGAGTTGCTGCCGATTCTGCGAGAGAACTCTTGTCCATATCATGATATTGCTGCACGAGATGCGTCGATTTGTGATCTGGAGCAGACGGTCTTTTCGGAAGTGTTGGGAGTGCCAGTCCATCGGACGCAGTGTTGCCGGGACGGGGACCAGTGTTGCGAGTTCTCGCCGACGCAGGTCGTCAACATGCAGGTGGCCGGATGAGAGCGGTTTCTCGCGAAACAAAACCGGCGGAAGTTGATTCACGAGTGAAGGATGGGGCGGTACAGTGGGGGATTCGAGATCGAATTCCCACCGCCCCCTTGGCCCCCTGGAGAGAGACAATGACCTGGATTGAAGGTCGATTCGAAGAGAACGTGGTCACGACCACTTTGGAACAAGCGATGAATTGGGCCAAAGAGTCCAGCATCTGGCCGATGACGTTCGGCTTGGCCTGTTGCGCGATCGAGATGATGGCCACGGGGGCCAGCCGGTTCGACATCGACCGGTTCGGGGCCGGGGCCTTCCGGGCCACGCCGCGTCAGGCCGACCTGATGATCGTGGCCGGGACCGTGACCTACAAGATGGCCAGCCGCGTACGTCGTCTGTGGGAGCAGATGCCCGACCCGAAGTACGTGATCGCCATGGGGGCCTGCACCATCGGCGGCGGGCCGTACTTCAAGTACGGCTACCACGTCGTGAAGGGAGTCGACCTGGTCGTTCCCGTCGATGTCTACGTGCCGGGGTGCCCGCCTCGGCCCGAAGCCCTGCTCGAAGGGCTGATGCGGATCCAGGACAAGATCAAGGCCAAACGCATCGGCAAGGGCGTCCAGGAACTCCTCCCCGTCCCCCACCACAGCGGATTCGCCAAGCACCCGGAATACATTCAGGGATAACCAGACTCGAAGCCATGTCCACCGCCACCGTCCCAGCTCTGATTACTGCCGAACAGTTCGCCGAGATGAATCTCGACGGACCATATGAACTCGTGTGCGGAGAGATTGTTGAGATGACAAGACCGGGAGGCTTGCATGGGTTTGTTTGCATGAAGGTTGGTGCCCGACTGAACGCCTGGGCCGAGTCGACAGACTTCGGCTGCGTGATCTGCAATGATGTCGGTGTCGTTACCAAGCCAAAGTCCGTACGAGGTCCAGACGTGATATTGATCCCGTGGAGTCGTCTCCCGGGTCGCAGGCTGCCCAGCGGCTGGTTCGAGAATCCGCCGGTGTTAGTGGTCGAGGTTCTGTCTCCCACGGACCGTTGGAATGCGATGCTGGCGAAGGCGGGTGAGTATCACGATGCCGGGGTCGATGAGGTCTGGGTGATCAACCCTTCGACACGCATGGTTACAATCTTCGATGCGGACGCAGATCCGAGCCAGTTCTCAGCGGATGCGTTGTTGACATCGCGCCATCTCCCGGGATTTGAATGCTCTGTGGCCGCGTTGTTTCCTCCGGAAGGGGGGGCTTAGATCATGTCCACGGTCACAGTTCCAGTCACAGCCCCCGCACTCGTCACCATCGAGCAGTTTCTCGATATGGAATTCGACGGACCGGTGGAACTCGTACGCGGGGAAATTGTCGAATTGACGAGGCCAGATCAATCGCACGGGAACGTTTGCAACGAGATCGCGTTTGCTCTGACCGCCTGGGCGAGGCGCACTGCTTCGGGGAGAGTGACGACCAACGACAGCGGAATCGTGACTGACCCCATACCGGGAACGATTCGCGGTGCGGATGTGGCGTTCTTCGCGGCGGCCCAGCTCACCGATGGCAAGTTGCCCCGTGGCCAGGTTTCGCTCATCCCGGTCCTGTGCGTGGAGGTGCTGTCTCCCTCCAATACTTGGACGGGAATGCGCCGCAAGATTGAAGAGTATCTCGCTGCGGGAGTCCACGAGGTCTGGCTCGTTGATCCCGAACTTCGCACGGTCGAACGATTCCGGATCGATATCGGATCGGCTCTCTCTCGAGAATCACAAACATTGACCAGCCTCGAACTCCCCGGATTCTCGGCTCCCGTCGCCGACTTTTTTGCCGGGGTTGAGTAACCCACATGTCCACTGCCCACGCCACAGCTCTGATCACTGCTGAACAGTTCGCCGAAATGAATCTCGACGGACCCTATGAGCTCGTGCGCGGAGAGATTGTTGAGATGACGAGGCCGGATAAGCCACACGGAAGCGTCTGTGCTCGTGTTTCATTGTCTTTGATGCAGTGGGCTCTCCCCATTCGTCAGGGAGAAGTCATCACAAACGACAGTTGCATTCTCACGGAACGCGATCCGGACACGATGCGAGGTGCCGATGTCGCATTTGTTCCTGCGAACCTACTTCGGAACGGCAGGTTGCCGCGTGGCAATCAGAGTATGGGGATGATCCCTACCCTTTGTGTGGAAGTCTTGTCTCGTTCCAACAGCTGGACGGAGATGCATCGCAAGATTGAAGAATACCTCGCCGCGGGTGTCCACGAGGTCTGGCTCGTCGATCCCGAACTACGCACGGTCGAACGATTCCGGAACGATTCCGGAGCAACCCTTTTCCGAGAGTCGCAAACATTGACCAGCCTCGAACTCCCTGGATTCTCGGCTCCTGTCGCCGACTTTTTTGCCGGGGTTGAGTAACCCCTCATCAGGACGATGGACCGTCCGCCAGTTCCACCCCATGTGTCCCCTCCCGTCCTCGAAGTTCTGCCTCATGTCCGCAACGCTCAAGATCACCGACCTCCACGTCTCCGTTGGCGAAACGCCAATTCTGAAGGGGGTCAACCTCACCATTCACCAGGGCGAGATTCACGCCCTGATGGGGCCGAACGGCTCGGGGAAGAGTACGCTGGCGTACACCCTGGCAGGGCATCCGAAGTACGAAGTCACCAGCGGGACGATCGAACTCGATAGCCGCGACATCAGCGAACTCGACCCGTGCGAGCGGGCGCGGCTGGGGATGTTCCTGGCCTTCCAGTACCCGGTCACGATTCCGGGCGTGAAGGTCGCTGACTTCATCCGGCATGCGGTCACCAACGTGCGGAACCCCGCTCGCAAAGAGGGTGAAGACCTGATGCCGATGAAGGACTTCCGGCTCGAACTGCGGAAGACGATGACCGAGCTCGACATCGATCACGAGTTCGCCCGTCGCTACCTCAACGAGGGGTTCTCCGGCGGCGAGAAGAAGCGGATGGAGATTCTTCAGCTCGCCATGCTCAAGCCGAAGTTCGCCATCCTCGACGAGACCGATTCGGGCCTCGACAGCGACGCCGTCCGCGTCGTCAGCGAGGGACTGGCCAAGCTCTCCGGCCCACAGATGGGCGTACTGATCATCACCCACCACGAACGCCTGCTGGAGTACAACGTCCCGCAATTCACCCACGTCATGCTGGCTGGCCGGATCGTCGAAACCGGCGATGCGGCCTTGGCTCATGAACTCCACGCGAATGGATACGCGGGGGTGCGAGAGCGCCATCCGGAAGAAGCTGCGGAGGAGCTGGCACCCCATACAACCCCAGCCACAGTCGGAGCGAAATAGACGATTCTTCTCTCCCCCCCATTGTCACACGTTCGCCACGATCCAGGAGACACTCTGATGCCGATCATCCTTGAGAGTGTTCCCCTATCCGTTTCTGAGATCGTCAGACAAGGAATTCATCTGATGGGAGAATTTCGCGTGCGCGTGCGTCTGACCAATTCGTATGATGCTATCCGGTTGGAACTGGGTGAAATCCGCGAAGACGAGGTGCGTCAGTACGAGGCCGATGCGTTGATCGATACCGGGGCGGTCATGACGGTCATTCCCTCGCATGTGGCAGAGGTTCTGGGTGTCGGCAGTCGGGGAAAGCGAGTTGCGACATACGCCGATGGTCGAGAGGACATCGTGGATGTGACGCATCCCTTGTTTGTCGAAGTTTTGGGCCGCGACACGGCAGAGGAATGCCTCGTTCTCGGAGACGAGGTGCTGATTGGTCAGACTGTGTTGGAAAAGACGGATCTATTCGTCGATTGCAATCGTTCCCGCCTCGTGCCAAACCCCGCTCATCCAGATCAACCGATCCTGAAGGTAAAGGGGTTTGCACGATGAACCGGAACACTGTCAATCCGTATCTCGGTGAGTTCGAACTGCAACGGGTTCTGGCTTTGATTGGCTATTTGGCAACTGTTACGAAAGTGGAGGGAGCTAAACTCAGCGATGTGAGAGAACTTCGTGTACCCGGTTCAAACGGAGATCCCATTGAAAACCAGTGGTTGCAAGTCGCAGAGAACCACCCAGAATTCTTCTCGATCTACACGAGTACCAGTGGGAATGGCGAGAAGACGCCACTCCTCCGATTGTGGGAACGCAACCGACACGTTGATCGTCCCGCTTTGGAACCGGATCGTATCGGGGAATTGTACAAGATAGCCATGCAACTCCATGAGGCTGCGATCCGATTCTCCGATCTCAAGCGGAATTGGTATGCGTTCTGGGTTTCATCAATCGCCGGACTTGTGGGCGGCGTGTTCGGTTCGTGGGTCCACTCTTTACTGAAGGGGGACTAGCGTTATGTCGTCTGCAACGCTCCCGATTCAGGAACAAGCCTCTCGCGAGGAGTCATTGGCGGATCTCGTCGGCTGGCTCGGCGGCATTCCGCTGGAACGAATCCGACTCCGTCCCGCTCCGGGGACTGCGACCGAGGCGGATGTCGTTCGCGTCAAGTGCTGTGAACTGCTGGATGGGGTCTTGGTGGAGAAGGCTGTGGGGTGGGAGGAGTCGACGTGGGCAATCCTGTTGATTCGGATCATTGGGCGGTATCTCGACCGCAATCCGATCGCGATCATCGCGGGTGCGGACGGCCTGACCCGCTTGGCACCCGGACGGGTGCGGGAACCGGATGTGGCGGTCTACCTGCTGAATCGTTTCCCCGGAGGCAAGGCGAAGCCTCGCGCGATCTGCGACCTCGCTCCAGACTGGGCGGTAGAAATCCTCAGCCGGTCCAACACCCCACGAGAAATGGAGATCAAGCGCCACCATTATTTTGAGGCGGGAGTGCGGCGAGTCTGGATCGTCAACCCGCGATTACGCACGATCGAGGACTGGACCGAGCCGACGGGCATGCGCACGCTCTCTCGCCAGGATGTCGCCGACCTCAGCGAAATCCTGCCCGGCTTCCAACTGCCGATCAGCGAGTGGCTTGCCCTGGTCGACACCGTGCTGGAGTCGGAATCCAGTGACGAGGGAGGCGAGCGATGAGTTCAGCCATGCAGCCCCAACTGCCCGACTTTCAGTGCCCGCTCTCTCAACTCTTCGAGGCGATCACATGACACAACACTCCATCGATTCACCCTCAACCCTCAACCCTCAACCTTCCCCCACTCCCTCCTTCGCGATCCCGACTTTCACTCGGAGAAAGCAGATCATCATGTCCACAGCACTCCTCACCGAACCCCTCGACACCGAACAGCCCGATGTCTCCATCGGCGACTATCAGTACGGCTTCCACGACCCGGAAGACAAGTACGAGTTCAAGTCCCGCCGAGGACTGGACCGCGAGATCGTCGCGCAGATCAGCGAGATGAAGAAGGAGCCCGCCTGGATGCGGGACTTCCGGCTCAAGTCGCTGGAAGAGTTCGAGCGTCGCCCCATGCCCACCTGGGGCGGGGACATGTCGGACCTCGACTTCCAGAACATGTTCTACTACGTCAAGGCGTCCGACCGCCAAGGCAAGACCTGGGACGATGTGCCCGAAGACATCCGCAAAACCTATGACCGGCTGGGAATCCCCGAGGCCGAGAAGAAGTACCTCTCCGGGGTCAAGGCCCAGTACGAGTCGGAAGTCATCTACGGCTCGCTGCAAGAAGACCTCGCTGCTCAGGGTGTCCTGTTCACCGACACCGACTCCGCCCTCCGCGAGCACCCCGAGTTGTTCCGCGAATACTTCGCGACCATCATCCCCCCGAACGACAACAAGTTCGCCGCCCTCAACTCCGCCGTCTGGTCGGGCGGGTCGTTCATCTACGTGCCGAAGGGGGTGAAGATCGACTTCCCGCTGCAAGCCTACTTCCGCATCAACACCATGAACATGGGGCAGTTCGAACGCACCTTGATCATCGTCGATGAAGGGGCCAGCGTGCATTACGTCGAAGGCTGTACAGCCCCGACCTATAGCTCCGATTCGCTGCACTCGGCGGTGGTCGAGATCGTCGTTAAGCGGAATGCCCGCTGCCGGTACACAACGATCCAGAACTGGTCAAACAACGTCTACAACCTCGTCACCAAGCGAGCGATGGCGTACGGCGATTCACTGATGGAGTGGATCGACGGCAACCTCGGCTCGAAGCTGACGATGAAGTACCCGGCCATCTACCTGATGGAGCCGGGCGCTCGCGGGGAGACTCTGTCGATTGCCTTCGCCGGGGATGGCCAGCACCAGGACGCCGGAGCCAAGATGGTCCACTGCGCCCCCAACACCAGCAGCCGCATCATCTCGAAGTCGATCAGCAAGAACGGGGGCCAAGCGAGCTACCGAGGGCTCGTGAAAGTCATGAAGGGCGCTCACAACTGCAAGAGCAACGTGGTCTGCGACGCCCTGATCCTCGACCCGGAAAGCCGCAGCGACACCTACCCGTACATCGAGATCGATGAGCAGGATGTCGCCATCGAGCACGAGGCCAGCGTTTCCAAGATCGCCGAAGATCAGTTGCTGTACCTGATGAGCCGCGGCCTGACGGAAGCGGAAGCCAGTGCGATGATCGTGACCGGGTTCATCGAGCCGCTGGTAAAGGAACTGCCGATGGAGTACGCAGTGGAGATGAACCGGCTGATTGAGATGCAGATGGAAGGGTCGGTGGGGTAAGGGCATGATGTTCATCATCG
>JAYTFV010000188.1:0-2504 GCA_043734065.1 Planctomycetota bacterium | reverse complement strand
GGCCGTCAGTGAATGGCTGGCCACTGGGCCTACGTGGGTTGAGGCAATCTCTGCACCCCGAAGGGGTGATCCATCACAGCCCAGGGTCGCGACCGCAAGGAGGGCACCCTGGGTCAACACGCCCGCGCGGAAACGAACCCTGAAGGGGTTCCACACCGGACGGGCGGATGGACAACCCCTTCAGGCTACGCCGTGAAGGATTGCCACAAGGCGTTTTCCAAGGTTCTGCCCCCTCTCCCCCACATTCGGCGATGCTTTCGGTGAGGACTCGACTGTGGGGGAGAGGGGGCCGGAAACGTGCTGGCAGCCTTGTCCACGTGGTCCCGGAGAAATCCTTCACGGCGTTGCCCTGCGGGGTATAGAGGCGGTGCAAAGTGCGTCTCGCACTCGACAGCAACTCCCGCGCCGTGCCGTGGTTGCAAATTCCGCCGGTTTCGATAATCTCAGCCGATGGCGAATTCGCGGTCGGAAGGCCGACGGAGAAGGATCTTCGTTTGTCGCGTGGAATTCAGCGTGTGTCGAGCGATTCAGGCTGGACGTAACAGACTGCTCACACAGAGGTTCTGGAACTCGGAGATGGTGACTTTGGACATTCTTTCGGCGATGAAAGACAGCCCCAGCTTTGGGCGTGAAGAGGTCAAACGCGTACTGGGAGCGGCCACGGGGCCGGGAGCTGCCGAGTTCCGCCGCGTCGTGGACGAGGTCCATCGCGAGTCCGGGAACAACCCGTCCCTGAAGGTGCGGGCCGGAATCGGGTATTTCTTCCTCGGCCAGCCTGACAAGTCGGCGGACGCTCTCGCCGGGTGCAAGGACGGCTTGGGCCGCTACTACCGGGGCCAGGCTCTGTCCACGCTCGGGAAGCACGAAGAGGCTGCCAAGGAATTCGACGAGGCCATCAAGCTCGGCGAAAACAAGGTCGAATGCACCCTCCGCAAGGCCGGGGAAGTTCGCAAACAACTCAAGCTTGACGAAGCCGAGCAGGTCATTCGCAGCACCGGTTCCGAAGGAGCCCGCCAGGCGGAATACTCCTATCAAATGGGCTGCGTGATGGCCGATCGCGGCGACACGTATGGGGCGATCGAATACTTCGAACGCGCTGTCGACATGGACCCGCATCACCAGCGGGCGCTGTTCGCTCTGGCTCTCCAGGCCGCGCGGCAGGGGAACGATGAAGAGGCGATCCAGCTCTACGAACGCTGCCTCTCCAAGCCTCCGTACTACCAAGGGGCACTGCTGAACCTCGGCCTCCTGTACGAGGACAAGGAGAACTACCAGGCCGCCCAATACTGCTTCGAGCGAGTCTTGCGCTACGACCCGAACAACGAGTGGGCGCTGCTGTACCTCAAGGATATTGAGGCCACCAGCAGCATGTACTACGACGAAGAAACGCTCAAGCAGCAGCAGAAGCTGGAGCATCTCCTCAGCCGTCCGGTCACCGACTTCGAACTCTCCGTTCGCAGCCGCAACTGTCTGCAAGGGATGGATATTCGGTGCCTGGGCGACCTGACCCGGATCACGGAGCCGGACCTGCTGGCGGGCAAGAACTTCGGCGAGACCTCGCTGAAGGAAGTCCGCGAGCTGATGGCTCTGCACAATCTCAAGATTGGCATGAGCGTCAACGAAAAGGCCCGCGACGCCGCGCCGGACTTCCGCGACCTCAGCCCCGAAGAACAGGCGGTTCTGCAAACCCCGATCGCGGACCTCAACCTCTCGGTCCGGTCTCGCAAGTGCATGACCCGCCTGAATATCACCACAGCGGGCGAGCTGTGCCAGCGGACTCCGGACGAGTTGATGGGAGCCAAGAACTTCGGCGTGACCTCACTGAACGAAGTCCGGGCCAAGCTCTCCGAGCTGGGCATGCGGTTGCGAAACGACTGAATCGCACGTCTCGAATCGTCACCTGAATCACGGGAGCGCCCGCCCAGCGGTCGCTCCCGTTTTCTATGGGCGTCGTGAAGTAGAACGGAATTCATTCCGTTCCCCTCGGCCCGCCAGAACGGTATCAATGCCGTTCTACGGAGAGCCCACCCCCTCACTCGTCGCCTGGCGGGTGCCACTGGCGAGGGCTTTGACTCGCCAGTGCCGAGACTCTCGACCACGGGTTCGATGGTTAATGGCCGGGTCACGGTCGTAAGCATTGGCGGCCCAAAGCGACCGCCAGTGGCACCCCCAGAGTCCCTCATTCGCAAGCCGGAAGTCTCGTTGTCAGTGCCACCCCGCCGCACTCCTCATGGGCAGTTCTGTCACATCAATCTTGACAAGTCCCTACCACGCCGCCAATCTGCGATCATGTTCGACCGCACTTCGGCGGTCGAATCCCTGTTCGCTTGCAAGACATCCATGACTCATCAACGCACTTGCTTCATCGTGATGCCAATCGGCGACCAAGACTTTTCGGGAGAGCATGTCTCTGCGGACGATCTCAAACGCCGATACGACGATCTAATCAAAGAAGCCCTGCTCCGTGCCGATCCGACCCTTGAGATTACACGGGCAGACGATGT
>JAYTFV010000187.1:0-4426 GCA_043734065.1 Planctomycetota bacterium | reverse complement strand
TCCCTCAAGTGACCCCAATGCGTGGTGTGAGAATCCAGACAGTGGAGAATTTGAGGCACGACATGTTGTATGCACTTGAGCGAAGGGGATACCTATTTTCCCGCATTTCGTTGCTGTGCATCTTATCACGAAACATCCAGAGACGCAGTTTCCGTGGAGTAGCCACCCTCAATAGATGAGCGTGCAGTTCGGAACGGCCTTCTGCAGTCGGCTGATCTGCTCTGGGGTGCATTGAATCTCCCAAACGATGACTGTCTTGAGAGACTTCAACGCTCCCAGTTTCGCGAGTCCGGCATCCGTCACGTCCGTCCATGAGGTGCGGATGCACAAAGTCTCCAGATTCTTCAGTTGAGACAGGTGTTCCAACGCCCGATCATCGAGTTCCTCGGGTGCACGATATTTGCTCGTCACGCAAAACTCCTTCAGTGCAGGCATTTGTTTCAAATGCCGCAGATCGTCGCTGTCATAGTTTGAACAAAATGTCATTGAAAAGGATTCGACGGTGAGCAACACCGGCATGGATGCCAGTAGTTCTGCAGTGACTGTGCAATCCTCAAAGTTCAGTTGCTTCAGTCGCGGAAGTTCACCCAATGCCTCCATCCCGATGTCGGCGGACTGGGGTCTCGCCAGACCAACATCATCGAGTTGCGGCAAGCGTTTCAATTCGCTGAGCTGACCTGTCGTCACATCATAAATTCCGAGCCTTTTGAAGTTTGGCAAGTCGCGAAACACATTGAGCCCCTGACCCAGTTGTCGACTATGTAACGCCGCCCCCGTGAGACCGCTCATCCGCTTCAACGGGAACAACGCATCGGTCTTCAGCGGAGAATCCACCAGATTCACGAAATCGAACTCACGGTCATTCCGGCCCGAGCTGATCGTGCGCTGCACGGGTTTGATCTGCTTCCACACTCCGTCTCCGAAGCGCAGTGCGAACCAATCCAAGACATCACAGGTCAGCGCCCGATCCGCAGTATAAGTCACCGACCCGCCATTCTGCCGCACCCAGTGCGAGGTCCGCTTGGGGACTCGCCAAGCAATGAAACTCAACAGCCCCACGAGGAGCAGCCCCAGACAGACATGCTTCCAACGACGCCTGATCCATGATCGAGGTCGAACGAGTGGGTTGGCGACGGAAGGATCAGCTGAAGTCGACATAAAACCTCATGTGCAAGTTCGACTCGATGCAGAACATGATTGCGGGGAGTTCGGGGGCTGGCAAGCCGATTCGTCGACATTGATACGCCAAATACGTGCCATGCGTTGGTGTCAGATCACCTCCGACCTCGGAATTGTCATTCTCCCAATGCCAGTCCCCGGTGAGAAGTATCGACTCCCCCCACGCAACCGGATGCACAGAACTTCTGGGCCACTACTGACTTGGAATCCTCTCTGCCGACAGCCACAATCCGATCGCCAGACAGGTGGCGTGAGAGGGCTCGCGTCCGTTCCTGAATGCCCCACTTCTCGATCATGCGTGATTGCCATGGAACTCCACACCCTCGTCAAACGCTTAGTGACGGGTGAGGCCGCAGCCCAGCGGGAGGTTTCGTTTAGCGTGGGAGGAACCCTCCCGAATGTCTTGCCCGATCTAGAGATCCCCGGCGTCTGGCCCATCGGCTGGCCGCTCAAGATGGCGATCGCGAAACAAATCATCAACGCCTGCCAACCTGCTCCCTTCGGAAAAGGAGAGCAGACACTCATCGATCCCAAGGTCCGGAACTCGTTCGAACTCGCACCGGACCAGTTCGAGATCACGAACCCTCAGTGGGGCGAGGCACTGCAAGCGGCCTTGGGCCCCATCGCGATCAAGCTGGGCTTGCCTGCGGGTCGCTTGGAGCCACAGCTGTACAAGCTGTTGATTTATAAGACGGGCGGTTTCTTCCTGGCCCATCGTGATAGCGAAAAGACGAATCGGATGGTGGGCAGTATGATCGTGGCCCTGCCGTCGCAGTTCAATGGCGGGATCTTGACAGTCCGTCATCAAGGGGAGAATGCGAGCTACGGATTCATGGAGGCCGCGACGCAGAAATCGGCCAGCTATGCGGCCTTCTATGCCGATTGCGAACACGAGGTCTCCAAAGTCAGCAGCGGCTATCGGCTGTGCTTGGCGTACAATTTGGTGCTGACCCCTGAGCCGCGCAAGAAACCAATTCCGGCCCCCGCCGACAGTTCGAAGGCGGGGTTGCTGGCGGACGCGATCACGCAGTGGGTGGAGAAGAAGCCCGCCGAGCCGTTAATCTTCGCTCTCGATCACCACTACACCGAACATGGACTCAATCCGGATCTGCTCAAGGGAGCCGATCGAGCCCGAGCGGAACTCGTCATGTCGGCTGCGGACAAGGCGGGATGCCGCGTGATGCTCTGCCAAGTCGAACGGCACGTCACGTACTCGGCCTACGATGAAAACGAACAGGATCGCTATGGCTACGGCTCACGTTCTCGCTCTCGCCGAGGCAGTCGCTACGACTACGATGAAGAGGAGGAGGAAGATAATGACAAGGGCGATGACACACCCGGCAGCTACGTGATCCAAGAGGTCATCGACGAGTACCTCACGGGCGAGAACTGGGTCGACGCCACTGGGAAACCGCTGAACATCCCGTCCATCGGGTTCGACGGCGACTCGATTGTCTCCAGTATTCCGCTGGATGATTGGAAGCCGACTCGGGAGGAGTACGAAGGGTACACCGGAAACGCCGGGAACACCCTCGACCGGTGGTATCACCGTTCCGTCATGTGCCTCTGGCACCAGGATCAGCACTACGAAGTGCTGGCCAATGAATGCCACTCATTCGCCATCGAACAACTCGACGAAATGCTCCAGGCTCCCAAGCAAAAGGCGTCGCGCCAGAAGGCCGCCTCCGCCAAGCCCGCCCCGCGCAAGAAACGCAGCGACACCTCGGCCCCGGAATGCTTGGCTCTGGCCCAAGCCATCATTCGCCATTGGCCCAAGACTTCGAGCTACCACTATCAGCCCGAGCATTCCAGCAACAAGCCCCGAAACGTCTTCGCGTCTCAACTCGCCGCCATCGATGATCCCGATCTGGCCCGTCAATTGTTCCGCCTCGCGGCGACTCATGATCCCTATCTCATTCTGGACCGACTCGTGGTGGGGATGTGCCGCAAGCACGGCTGCGAGGCTTTCGCCGCCGAGCTCACCGCGCTGTTCGAGACGGAACCGCAGCGGCTCCTGGTTCGCAATGTCGACTGGCTGGAGAAACTGGCTCTGGCCCAGCTGGACGATCCTGTGGGCCGAGAGCTGATTCCTCGCCTGGCCCGACTCGCTGTGGACCAGTTCTGCCAGCCACTGCCCGATCGGCATTATGGGGCTGATCCGACGTTTGCCCTGTTGACCCTGCCCGGCCTGTTGCAGATTCTGCGAAGCGTTGGCGATGACACCCAACTCCAGCGGATCGTTGATCTGGTGCGTGCCAACCCGAAACGCTTTCCATTGGAAACGATTCAAGTCCCCGTGCTGAAGACCGCCATCACCGCTTGGCGAAAGCACGACCTCGCCCCCCCCGCACTGGTGCAGCTCTGGTTGCTCGCCGTGCAGCAGGAGTTGCAAGCCGCCACCTCTCAGGAACCCCAGCCGCCGAGCGACTGGGCTCGTCCCAATGACATCGAGTGCAAATGCAAGTTCTGCCAGGAACTCAAAACCATCCTGTGCGACCCCACAGCCAAAGTCGGACGTATCCGAGCGGCGGTGAACTCCCGATCTCACGTTCTGGAAAGCGTGCGGAAGCACAAGAGCGATGTGACAGACAGCTTGGAAAAGATTGGCAGCCCGCATGTCCTGGTCTTGACCAAGACGGATGGCTCGTTCCAACGCCGACTGAAACGCTATCACGACGAACAGGCGTTGCTGAAGACCGTGGATGAACTCAGGAAGCCACCCGCGTGACTCCCCTTCCGGAAACGTCACGTTGCGAGTCGTTCCCCATACGGAAGCCCGGACACTGACGACAACGCACTGTTTCACCGTGCGTTGGTTTTCAGTCGTCAGTCATCAGTTTTCAGTCAGAGAAGAGTTGCCGAACTTCACAAAGTGCGTTGCCGAGCCGGACGTGTGTGCGACCCAAACGTCGGTGGGCGGGGGCGAAGGCGGGATCCGCTCGCGACATTGGCGACGTGGCGGGAGGGCGACGCTCCTGCGGATCCGCGAGCCAGGGTGGACGTTCCCTCGCGGCAGCGGCTCGGCAGGAGCCTCGCCCTCCCGATCGGCGTTCGTCTTTGCGAACCAAAACCTGTGGTGGATCACGATGGCGCGTTGGCCCGACAGTTGGCGATCGAACCTGATTGCTGGCCTCCTGATTTTCGTGCTGCTGCCGGTGCTGTGCTGGCTGGCCTGGGTGTATGTGCGTCCGTGATGGACTGTCACAGCTTGATTTTGGGGTTGCCGTCGTGGGGGGGGCGAGGCTCC
>JAYTFV010000186.1:0-2005 GCA_043734065.1 Planctomycetota bacterium | reverse complement strand
TGAAGAGCGGGACGAGGACGAGGACGTTGGACAATGAGGGTTGCCCTTCGAATTGTCGGCGGAGTCGAGTCACGGCCCGTTGGGCCTTGGGGAGTTGGTGGGCATCCGAGTTCCCAGGGCTGTCGCCCTGGGCTATCGAGTCAGGCCCCTTCGGGGCGAAGAGAAATGGCTGCGGTTGCCCCTGCGTAGAATGGCGACTGCACTCCATCGGAAGTCTTCCCCTGTGGGCGGACGCTGGTTCCGGCAGCCCGCGTTCTGGCGAACGCAGCTACGACTTCACCTACGGTAGCAGCGTCTGGCTCAGTTCGCGGACCACGGCGGTGTACGACTCCAGGTCGGCGGAGAGGTCCATGGATTCCTTGAACAGCTGCATTCTGCGGGCGAGGAAGCGGAATTCCTCCGACTGGCGGGGCGGGACGGTGAGGTCCATCGCGTCGCCGCGCACCATGCGGAGGGCGTCGATCAGACGCCGCAGGAAGCGGTAGGCGTCGCGCAGGGCCAGGCGTTGCTCGGCGGATAACACTCCGGCGACTTCGAGGGCCTTCATCGCCTCGCGCGTATTGGGGGTCCGCACGGCGGGATGCTCTCCCCCGTGCCGCATCTGCAACCCCTGCACGAGGTATTCAATGTCGACCAGCCCGCCGGGGCTGAGCTTGGCGTTGAACGTCCCCGGCGTCACGAGTTGATTGAGCTGCTTATCGCGCAGGGCCCGCATGGCTGCGACATCGAACGCCGACCCCGTATAGATCAGCTCATCGCGGAGGCTGACGATCCGCTGGCCCCACTCCAAATCCCCGGCGATCGGGCGGAGCTTGACGAGGGCCTGCCGCTCGTACGGCCAGGCGGGTCCGGTCGGGCCGAAGTAGCGCTGGAAGGTTTCGAGAGAGACCGCGCGGCTGCCGGCCTTGCCGTGGGGACGCAGTTGCAGATCGATCTCGAAGATACCTTTGCGGCGGGAGTGGATCGACTTCACGAACAGGTCGACGAGCCGGTCGAAGTATTCTTCGGTGCTGATCGATGGGGGACCAATCGTCTGTCCGGTGCCTTCATCGATAAACATCAGTTCGATGTCGGAGGCGAACCCCAACTCCCGCCCGCCGCACTTGCCCAGGGCACAGATCGCCATCCGGCAGGGCTTCCCCGAGGCGAGCATGGGCGAGCCATACAGCCGCCGGAGTTCCGTTTCGCAACAGCGGAGCGCGGCTTCGATCGTGACCTCGGCGATGTCGGTCAGTTCGTGCGAGAAGACGGTGAACGAATCCTGGTGCCCAAGGATGTGCCGCATGTCGATCCGCAACATCTCGCGGTCTTTGAAGGCGTTCAGCACCTGCCGCTGCGAGTCCAGTGTCTGGACGGCCTGCAACTCGGCATCCAACTCGCGTCGCAATTGGTCATCGGTTTTGGCCTCTTTGAGCCGGGCCGAATCAATGACGATCGGCAGCACGCGACCCAACTCCTGCCGGAGCAACTCCTCGCCGACAAAGTCGCTCATCCCCAGCAACCGCGACAGTGCCCCCAGAACCTCAGTGCGGTCGAGCGAGGCGACTTGCTCCGACCAGTCGGTCCGCTCGAACAACTTGACCAGGAGCTCGCGAAAGTGCCGCAGCGCCGCCTCGTGATTCGTCGACTGCGGCAGCAGATGCGTGAAGTGCTTGATCAGAATCACGGCGGCTCGTAGCTCGTTCAACCTCCTGGGATCGGTGATCTTACGACCGGCGTCATCGGTCACATGCAGCGTGTCGCTGGCCAGTTGTCCGATGGAGCGGATCTTGACCCGCTGAATCTGAATGCCGCTGAGCGTCAACGCGTTGGTGAGTTCATAGAGGAAGCCGAGGGTGTCTTCGCCGGAGATGCGGAGAACCGTCGCCTCGGGGTCGGCGGCATTGTCGAACTCGATCTCCAGCGGGAGCAGCACCGAGACAGCGTCCGGCTCGAACTCGACGAGGCTCACCACCCGCCGGGCCAGGCGACCCTGGTGAGCCGCGCGGGCCTCGGGGTGTCCGCT
>JAYTFV010000185.1:0-7695 GCA_043734065.1 Planctomycetota bacterium | reverse complement strand
AAGAACGCCCTTTCGCGGAGCGAAAGGCGACACTCGCTGAGGCCTCGGTCGAGGCGATCACCGCAGTGATTCCCGAGCGAGTCGAAGACTCGCGATCGCTGATTCACACCTCCGTTCACACGACCGAGACCATCGTCTCGCCGCTGCCGCGTGTGGTCGAGAACTCGCACGACACCGATCCTTCACTCCGTGTGCGGCTGCAACCGGAAGGCCCGTACTGGCTGCGGATCGATAGCTCGATCGGGCTGTTGCCGTCCCTTGGAACCCAGATGATCGGGCGGCTCAGTACGCTGGGAGTCGGCAACCTGGGCGAGTTGATCCTGCTGGATGCGAACACGCTCGGGTCGGAACTCGAAGCCCTGCAAATCTCCCCTGCTCAACTGCGGTTCTGGCAGGCGGAAGCCCGGCTGCTGTCGAGCGTCCCCGACCTGACCGGTCCCGACGCCCAATTGTTGGCAGCGATTGGCATCCACAACCCGGTGGAACTGGGAGCCGAGGATGCTGAGACACTCGGTCGACGCATCACCCGCGCCCGCCACCCGGGTTCGGAGTCGTGGCAATCGTGGATGGCCGATCGGACCGACTGGCCCACTGCGGACGCGCTGCGGACTTGGATTCGCAATGGTCGCCGGGCGATGACGTTTCGAGCGGCAAGTCAGTGGGCGGGGTGGCGTCCGCGTCGGTTGCAGGACTTGGAGGCCGGTGATTGGGACCAGTGGTCGCGAGACGGCAGCGTGCGACCCCGCGCGGAGCGCGAGCCTCGCGAGTGGGTCGAGCGCGATCGAGAGGAGCGCGAACTGGCCGACCGGGGCGAGCGGACCTCGCGCCGTCGACCTCGCGCGGATCGATCCAGCGAGGTCCTCCCACTCGTGTCGAAGAGCGACGACAAAGAAGCCGCCTCAAGCAGCACCCGGTTCTATCTGGAGACCGACAGCCCCGTCGTCGACGCACCGTCGATCGGCCCCAAGATGGCCGAACGTCTTTCCAAGATTGGCGTGATCACTGTCGGCGATTTCCTCCACCGCCCCGCCTCCTGGATCGCCGAGAAACTGGGCGACTCCAAGCTGAGTACTGACACGCTGCGGACGTGGCAGTCGCAGTCGTCGCTGATGTGCCAAGTCCCCGGGCTGCGTGGGCACGATGCCCAATTACTGGTGGCCTGCGAGATCATGACGCCGGAGCAGTTGCGGAGTTATTCCGCCGATGGTCTGCTGGCCATCGTGGGGCCTCTGGCGGAGAGTCGCGAGGGCCAGCGGATGCTGCGCTCGGCGAATGCCCCGGACCTGGAGGAGGTGCAGGACTGGATTCAATGGGCCCAGGCGTCGCGGCAACTGCGGTCCGCGTGAGGTTTGCAGCCTCACACGCCCTTGGGCAATTCGTCCGTGGCGTCGGGCACGGCCTTCGCGGTGATGTGAAACTCCTGAATCAGTTTGTTCCGCTGAATCTGGATCTGCCGGTCAAACGCGGACAGGACATCCAGTGCGCGATCGCGCGAGGTCACCAGCCCGATGATCAGGTACTGCACAATCGCCAACCCATAACACACCCAGCCTGTCTTGCCCGGAAAGATGACCGCCAGGATCGCAAACACCGGCGAGGAGCGGCTCAGGTGGTGGCAGGCCAGTCCCCTCAGAAGTGGTCGCCACACCGCTTGGAGGTTCTGGACGATCCCCTGCCGGCGATCAAAGGGCAGGCTCCCCAGCCCCGGATGAATTAAGGAGAACAACTGCTGATCCGGCATCGTCTCGACCACGCCGATCGCCACCATCAAGCGTCCGGCGGCCAGCCACACATTCTGGTCGGTGAACGTCAAATCCCAGTGGATGTTCATCTGGAACCACATCCACTGGTTCACCGTTTCGCGGAGGAAGCCTTGCAGCCACAGCTCGAAGTTATGCGTGGCCACAAACAGCAGGATCGCCCCGCGCGTCCACTGTTCGAGGTCTTTCTCCAGCTCCTCATCCCGCTCGGTGGAATGTCTGAAATTCCGACGCAGGGTGCGAAATGCCGGAATGGCCAGCAAGCCGACAAACAACCGCGTGCAGGGGCGCACGATCGGCGAGAGGAGTTGATCCACGAGCCACAACTTCCCGAATGCCGGCACGGTGCTGCTCCACGATTGCGAAGGCGACAGCTTGCCCGCCATGCCGTATTGCGGGTGGTCCGGTTCGACATTCGAAGCGAGACTGCCAGATCAACGGCACGGGGCAACGGGCGGATCATAGCGATTTGATGAGATTGACGGACATGCTGGGCTGGGAATGAGTTGCGGCGAGACCGGCATTCGGTCAGCGGTTGCGAAGTTCTTTCCACGTCAGGAGACAGAGCAGAAAGAATTGCCGATCATGAGAGGGAGAGAGGCTCGAAAACTCTTCGATGTGTGCTGCCGTCTGTTCAATGAGAGCCAGCACATCAGAACGCTTGAATTGCTTGGCGAGATCGTAGTCGGCTAGGTGACGTTCTTCTTGGAGGTACGAAAAAGTGGCCGATATCTTTTGAATCGGCTTGAGTACGACGTAGCTCCCGGCGGAGGACTTTGGGAGTGGACCGACAACGGATTGGGGAAGTTGCCCAGCTGCAAAACTACGACAGGCATCCTTCATGGTGGTATGACCAAACGCCCGCGCCAGCGAGTGACGATAGCCCCTTGCCTGATGTTGCGTCCCGACGACACCCCGGCACACTTCACCGACGAGGAAGTGAAACAGGGCGTAATAAGCCGCAGAAACTGCGCGCCTCAGATTAGCCTGCTTGGGCTTGCCTCGGATGTCTACTTTCGCCAACGATCGCGCCTGATCGAGAAGGTCTTGATACAAGCGTCACTCTCCCTGATCTTCGTCATCGTCTGCTAATTCGCTGGGCTTAACGATGGAAATATAGGGGAAGAGTTGGATCCCATGCCGACGCAGGCTCTCGCCGATCACGAACTTCAATTCTCCAATATCGTGTCCCGAGACGTGATCGAAATCGGTGTCCTCATCAATGATGGCTTGGATCTTCAAAGCGGGCTCGCCATCCCAGGTCTCATAATCTTCCACGGTCAATTGGATGACGTGGGGACTGGATGGCAAGTGCAACTTGCTCAAGTCGAGCGCCTCCATCATCTCAGCTGTCACGCTCATTGTCTTGCTCCAGGGAGAGTACGAACCTGATGGCTGGATTCTATCGGAATTCTCAAGATCGCGAATCGTCAGTTCCAGAAAATCACTCCAGCACTCCCGATGGCGAACAATCTCGACACGAACTCGCAACTCCGTGTGGATCATCGCATGTTGATATATAATCAATACCAGTCATTTCCGACTGCATTTCGAGTGAGACATGAACGTGTGGCTTGGACGGCCGTTATCAGTGAGGTCAGCATTCGGTCTGAAAGCGGGGCACGCCGCTCTGTTCGGACTGCTCATCGCTGTCTGTACTCAGCCGTCAATGGCGGCAGACCTCCCGCCAGTGGCGACCGCACAGGTCGACTTCGCCCGTGAAATCCAACCCCTCTTCCAAAGCTCCTGCGAGAAGTGTCATGGGCCGGAGAAGCAGCGCAGCGGGTTCCGGCTCGATCAGCGCGCTGCGGCCTTGCGCGGAGGGGAACTCGGAAAGGCGATCCTGCCCGGCAACAGCGCCGAGAGTCCGCTGATCCGCATGGTCGCCGGTCTGGAGGAGGGCCTCGACATGCCGCCCGAGGGGGACCGGCTCTCGTCCGAGGAGATTGGGAAGCTGCGGCGGTGGATCGATGACGGGGCGAAGTGGCCTGCGGAATCCAATGACACCAACGCCGATCCGACCGATTGGTGGTCGTTGCGTCCGCTCCAGGCTCCCGCAGTGCCGGTAACGGCGGGGAGTCCGCCTGCGTGGAGTCTCAACCCGATCGATGCGTTCGTCTTCGCCAAGCTCGCCGATTCTCATCTCTCTCCGACTGCTGAAGCCGACCGCCGGACGCTGATCCGCCGGGTCTACTTCGATCTGATCGGACTGCCGCCGACTCCCGGAGAGGTCCAGGCGTTCGTCAGCGACACGCACTCGCAAGCCTATGAACAGTTGATCGACCGGCTGCTCCAATCGCCTCAATACGGCGAGCGCTGGGCGCGGCACTGGCTCGATCTCGTTCACTTCGCCGAGACGCACGGGAACGACCAGGACCGTCCGCGCGAGAATGCCTGGCCCTACCGGGACTATGTCATCGAGTCCCTCAACTCCGACAAGCCCTATGCGCGCTTCGTCGAGGAGCAGATCGCAGCCGATGCCCTCTTCCCCGATCATCCAGAACTGACCCCGGCTCTCGGTCTGCTCGCCGCCGGGCCGTGGGACGAGAGCACGCTGCGCGACATTCGCGAGGACACCATCGACCGACAAATCGGACGATATCTCGACCGCGACGATATCGTCACCACAGTCATGTCGACATTCACCAGCACGACGGTCCACTGTGCCCGCTGCCACAACCACAAGTTCGACCCGATCACGCAGGACGACTATTACTCTCTGCAAGCGGTCTTCGCCGGGACCGAAAAGGCCGAGAAGGTGTTCGACGCTGACCCGACGCTGCTGGCCCGCCGCCTCGCCTTGGAGCAGCAACGCGTGTCGCTCACCGCGCGCGACAAGGGCGTCCTCGCCGCGCTTTGGAACGATGAGTCCCGCGCTGCTTACGCGCAGTGGGAGGAGGGGCTGCGGGCATCGGAGCAGTACTGGTCGATCTTGACCCCCGGCGAGTTCAAAGCAGCCAGTGGGACCGTCCTCGCACTGCAACTCGATCAGTCGCTACTGGCCACCGGGGAGCGTCCGGAGAAGGAAACGTACACCGTCGGGGCCTTGCTCCCCACCGGCGAGTGGACTGCCCTGCGCTTGGAAGTTCTCTCCGATGAATCCCTGCCGATGAAGGGACCGGGACGACAGGAGAACGGCAACCTGCACCTCAGTGAGATTCGCGTCGAGCTCTCCGCCGATGGACAGCTGGCCTCCTTCACTCCCGTCGCACTCTGTAATCCGACTGCCGACTTCGACCAGGCCGGGTGGGGCATCACCCGCGCCCTCGACGGCGATCCGGCCACAGCGTGGGGCATCCATCCACAGGTCGGGCAACCGCACCTCGCGGTGTTTGAACTCCAGACTCCGGTGCTGGCGAAGGAGGGAGCGCGAGTTCGAGTGACTCTCGATCAATTGCATGGGGGCCATCACACGATCGGGCGGATGCGATTATCGGTGTCGCGGCAACCGGCCCCGGTCAGAGCCACGCCGGTGCCGACCGCGCTGGCCGGACCGCTGTCGAAGCCCGCCAGCGACCGGACCCCGCAGGAGACTGAGGAGCTGGAGTTGAGCTTCTGGAAGGAACACACGACTCACGAGTTGGCCGCTCTGCCAACCCCGCGCCGCGTCTTCGCGGGCACTTGCGACTTCCCACCTGATGCGGGTCACGTGTCGATCGGTCGCCCGCGCGAGGTCCAGATCCTCCGTCGCGGCGAGATCTCACAGCCGATCGGCGAAGCCCTCCCCGGCACACTGCAATGCGTGGCCGGACTGGAATCGCGATTCCACCTGCCACACCCGGAGCAGGAGGCCACCCGTCGTGCTACGTTGGCTCACTGGATCACCGATCCAAAGAACCCGCTGACGTGGCGGTCGATCGTCAACCGCGTCTGGCACCACCACTTCGGCCAGGGGATCGTCGACACCCCCAACGACTTCGGCCGCATGGGGAGCCAACCTTCGCACCCCGAATTGCTCGACTGGCTCACCGTCCACTTCCGCGACCACGGGGGATCACTCAAACAACTCCACAAGCTGATCCTCACGAGTGCCACGTACCGCCAAGCGGCCACTCACAATCCGACCGCAGCTGCGATCGATGGGAGCAATCGCCTGTTGTGGCGAGGCTCGCGACACCGGCTCGATGTGGAGGTCATCCACGACTCGCTCCTGGCCCTGAACGGTCGACTCGACCTCACGATGGGTGGTCCGTCGGTCAAGCAGTTCGTGATGACGCCCGGCATTCATGTGACGCCGAACGTCGACTACAAGTCGTACCCACTCGACGACCCCGCCAACTCGCGGCGGTCGATCTACCGGTTCCTGTTCCGCACCCTGCCCGACCCGTTCATGGACGCCCTCGACTGCCCCGCAGGGGATCAGTTGACCCCCGTGCGCAGCGAGTCGGTCACGTCGCTGCAAGCCCTGGCCATGCTCAACAACCCATTCGTGATTCGCCAGTGCGAGCATCTGGCGAACCGCATCACGAGCGATCCCCAACTGGCCTCGCAACCGATCGAGTCGCTGTTCCGTTTGGCACTCCAGCGCGAACCGTCCGCCGAAGAACGGACCAAGCTTCAAGCCTACGCCGATCACCACGGGCTGGCGAATGCCTGCCGGTTGATTGTGAATAGCAATGAGTTCTCGTTTGTGGAGTGAACCCGTGGGATAGGCTTCCAGCCTGTCTTCTTCAAGACCTGGCAGGCTGGAAGCCTATCCCACGGGGAGTCGCTCAAGCCGCATACAACTGACTCTTGTCGTACTGCTGGGCGGTATCTAAGGTGGCGGTATCTAAGGTATCTAAGGTGTCAGGAACCGTTGTTTTTCTCCGGTGTTGGACTCTCCAGCACGGGGGCTGCTTTTATCGAATGCCAGAACTGGGAAGACCTACTTCTGGGCCAGTGCATTCACGATCGCCGCCACCACTTCCGGGGAGTCGGGCGATTCGGAGTGCTTGAACCTCGCCACGATCTGGCCGTCGCGACCGATCAGGAACTTCTCGTGATTCCAGGGAATCTTCCCGCCGAACTGCGGGTCGGTGTCGGCTCCGGTCTGTTGAGATGCAGCATGGCATGGAGTCCGGTGCGGCGTCGTTTGACGATTCGACCAGCAGTCCGGCGCAACTTGGATCACCGAAAGATCCGTCAGAATTGACAACTCCATACCACACCGCGAAAGTGCGGTAACATTCTGCCGCACTTCGGCGGTCGAAACCCTGTTCGGCGTTTCAAACCTTCTCTCACGAAAAGGAGACCTTCCGTGAACAACGACGTACTCAACCAGGAAATGGGTCGCAGGTTGGCAATGAGTGCCTTGGCCGGGCTCGCTGGCCTGACTCTGGCGCAGATTCCAGCCGCGAACGCCGATGACAAGCTGCCCGCCAAGGGCGGTGGCGACAAGAGTCTCTACGAGCGGCTCGGCGGCGTCTTCGCCATCGCGGCGGTGATTGACCATTTTAGCGACGCCGTCGTCAAGAACCCGGTGGTCGGGAAGACTTCGAAGAATCCCCACCTCAGGGAGTGGCACACGAACAACCTGGGCCGGTTGCCGGGGTTGAAGTTCATGCGAACCCTGTGGGTCTGCGCCGCCGCGGGCGGGCCGTTCAAGTATACCCCGACCCAGCCGGGAAAAACGGAACTCGGTCTAGAAGAGGCGCATCGTGATCTCAAGATCTCGCCCGAGGAATTCGACGAGGTCGCCGCTGAACTGGGCCGCACTCTGGACTTCGTCAAAGTGCCTCGGCAAGAGAAGGAAGAAGTTCTCGCCGCCTTCGCAGCGCACAAGAACGAGGTGACGGCAGGTTCCAAGGCGAAGTGATGGTCCGACCGGCGCGCACCACAAGCCGTGTAGCTCATTGGTGCACCGCCGGCAAGTTAACTGTGTCGTTCGGCGGCGTGGCCGGGTCACCCCAGTTTGAGAAATGGGGCACACCAACACAATGGTGGATAGTCCGAA
>JAYTFV010000184.1:0-4381 GCA_043734065.1 Planctomycetota bacterium | reverse complement strand
ATAATGCACATCCCCCACCAACCGCATCTTGCCATCGCGCTCGACCCGGTTGATCCCCACGTCAATCACCGTCGCCCCCGGCTTGACCATGTCAGCGGTCACGAAGTTCGGCTTCCCGATCGCGGCCACGAGGATATCGGCTTGTTGCACGATCTCGGCCAGGTTCTTCGTACGGCTGTGACAGATCGTCACCGTGGCATCGGCTGCCCTGCCCTTCTGCACGAGCAGCATCGCCATTGGCTTCCCGACAATCTCGCTGCGTCCTAGGACCACCGCGTGCTGGCCCGCCGTCTCGATGTTGGCATGGATGAGGAGTTGCTGACAACCGCTCGGCGTACACGGCAAGAACCGGGGCCGCCCCTGCACCATCAGGCCGACGTTCTCGGCATGGAAGCAATCGACATCCTTGAGCGGCGCCACTGCGTCGAGGATCTGCTGTTCGTCGATCTGCTTTGGGAGCGGCAGTTGAACCAGAATCCCATGCGTCGCCGGGTCGGCATTCAACTGACTCACGAGCGCGAGCAACTGCTCGGTCGTCGTGTTCGGGTCGAGCCGATGCAGCGTACTCTTGATCCCGGCCTTCTCGCAGGCCGACTGCTTGTTGCGGACATACACTGCACTCGCCGGGTCTTCGCCCACCAACACAGCGGCCAAGTGCGGCACAACGCCGGTCCTCTGTGTGAACGCCGAAGTCTCAGCGGCGACCTTGGAACGAATCTCAGCGGCGACGGCTTTGCCATCGATCAAACGGGCGGACATCTCTTTGGACTTCCCCAGTGAGTTCACCCAGCGCTCACTAGCGCCGGAAACGCACTGTAGCGAGCCGGAATTGCGAGGAATAGTCGCCCCAATGCCCTCCGATTGCAACCGGTGGGCTTTCACTCAGGACGTGTTCTATACTCCCCATGTGATCGCAACGTCACTCGCGTAACACCACTCCGAGCCTCACCCCATGCAAGTCATCCTCACCGCCGTTGGTCCCGACAATCGCGGCCTGGCCGATCCGATCGTGCATCATGTCACCACAGCCGGGGCGAACATCTTTGAAATCCAGATGTACGACCACGACTCGGAGCGGCTGTTCGCGATGATGCTGCGGATCGACTGGCCGGACGAGGCCGGATCGATTGCCGACTTGCGGAAGCGGATGCAGGAGATCGGCCAGGAGAAGGGGCTTTCGGTCCGCACCTGGTCGCGGGATGAACACAAACGACCGCCGCGCATCGCCCTCTGCACCACGTACCGCCGCGAGCCGCCGCATGCGATCCTCCGAGACATCCGCGATGGCCGGCTCAAGGCCACCCCGGCTGTGATGATCGGCAACCGCAACACCTGCCGCGGATTGGCCGAGCAATTTGATGTCCCGTTCCACAACATCGGCGACGCCGCGGGCGAACCCGATTACAAGGCGATGGCCCAGCTGATCGACCAGTACGATGTCGACTACATCGTGCTGGCCCGGTACATGCGGGTGCTGCCCGCCGGGATCTGCTGGGAGTTCGCGGGTGGGCGGATCATCAATTTGCACCACGGGCTGCTACCGCCGTTCCCGGGGTTCAAGCCGTACCACGATGCGTTCAAGTGCAACATGCTGACCTACGGAGCCACGATCCACTTCATCGTTCCGGACCTCGACGCCGGAAACCAGATCATCAACCAAAGCACCTTCAGCGTCCGCCCCGGCACACCGCTCGACCAGATCGTCCGCATCGGCGAATCCGACCACGAACCGACGTGCCTCTCCGAGGGTCTCAGGCGGGTCGTCGATCGCGAGGTGGAGCTGCACTTCCACCGGGTGGTGCGGACGAAGGTGGCGGAGTGACGGGAGTGTTGCGATCTCGGTCCCATGCTCCGGCTTGGGACCGCATCTCCGCGAAGCTCCGCTTCGCCCGCGTGCCAACTGACTCGGTATCGCAATCACCTCCGGATTTGCCATCTTCCCTGCGTCAAGGGATGCTGAGGGAAGTCCTGCATGGCTCGGCGAAGCAGAGCTTCGGGGATAGGCGTTCCCAAGCCGGAGCTTGGGAACGAGATCGCAAATAATCACGCTGATTCGGTGGTACTTTCAGTTTCTCGCGGGACAAGACATCCGCCAAACCCCAAGGTTCGTACTCCATTCCATATATCTGGCTCATGCTCCTCCAACCTTTCGTTGCTTCAGGAATTCTGGTTCGGGTGGCACGCTTCTGAATCTTCGAAGGGCGTGCCGAGCGAGGTTCAGTCCACGCCCTGCCCAAAGGCGTCAGAGATTCCGTACTCGGCCCGATCAACCGTTGGGCTGCAGCATCAGGTCGCCGATGAACTGGCTGACGCCCTCGTGGTCGAACAGCACGGGTACGCCGCCCGGACCGATGTACACGGCCACCCCGTCACGAACCACGAGGGCTGTCGGATGATCGACCTCGAATCGGTCGCCGTTGACCAGTGCGACGGTGAAGGGGCGAAACGGAACACGCTGGCGGAACGCGCTCAGCGTATGGTCGAAGTTGTCAACTTCCATCGGAGACTCCTGATCGGGTTTACGATCTTCGGCTTTATCGTACTTCGCACGCGATCACACGGCAAACGAAAACCCCCGGCGGGAGGGGCTCGGGGGCTCCCCGCGTTCTGGTGAACGCAGCTACTGGTGGGTGGCTCATGTCACCATGAAGCTGTCCAGGTCGGTGGCTTCGTCGAGCGGGCCGCGTTTTTGCAGGCAACCGGCGGCCCAGTCGAGCCAGGATTGTTTCGGGAGTCCATACGGCCGGAACTTCTCGATGGCTCCGCTTTCCTGGAAGTGGAGTAAGGCGCGGTGCGTGCCGAGGCGGCTGGCGATCGGCGAGTCGATGAGGTTACTCGAATCGGTGGCGTTCATCTGGAGCAGGATGCGGCGTTCCATTTCGCGCAGCGATTGGCGGCTGACCCAGCGTTCCAGGTTGTTGTACGAGTCGCACCAGATGATCATGTGGATGCCGTTCTCGGGGCCATTGGCAATCAGGTCCGCCGGGTGCCACTGGCGGTCGCTCTGGACCGCCAGTGTCTTGTAACCAAAGCCATCGATCCCGTGGTCGGGCGTCTCAGCACTGGCGAGTCAAAGCCCTCGCCAGTGGCACACGGCGCTTTCCCTCGCCTACCGGTCGGTGATCTCGCCGCCGTAACGGGTCGAGAGCTGGCCCAGAAGTGTCAGGTCGGTCGAGTTCGACATGAAATCGACATGTCCATCGCCGAACAGTGCCAGACCGCCCGGGCCGTGGTGGCTGATGATCGTTTCGCCGGTTTGACCTTTTTCGCGGCCATTGATCGGGTATTCAATCGCTAAACAATTCGTCCCCACGCCCCACGATCCGGTGTTCAGCGGGCGGTCTGAGCATTCCAGAACCAAAAACGTCGAACTCAGCCCATCGTGAAAGTCGCCCATCCGCGTGCCTTTGGTGCGGCTGCGGTTGGCGGTGACATTGATGCCGACCAAGGCCCCGGCCTCCCACGCCTCACCCACCAGCAAGCCGGGCGTCAACCCCGTTTGGGACGAGCCGTAGTTCCCGCCGTAGTCGATGTCCCCGTCGTACTCTTCTATCGCCGCAGGGCAGCGGAACAGCGCGATATTCGTGGAGACGACCGCCTGGTTCCCCACCGGGTCGAGCCACGGGGCCTTCCAGTCATAGCGATTATACAGTGCGGACTGATCGATGTAGGGCAGGATCTGCGTACACCACGAGTGCAGCCGAAACTCTTGGTAGTCACACCCGGCTGGCAACCGGCCCTGCGACGCTTCGAAGTTGTGCAGCCCCTGGCCGATCTGCCGGAGATGCGACCGACAACTGGCCAGCCGGGCCGCAGCGCGGACCTGCTGCACGGCAGGGAGCAACAGCGCGATCAGCACGCTGGCGATCGAGATCACGACCAGGAGTTCCACAACCGTGAAGCCGGTGCGGTTTCGAGGGGTGTCGGTTCTGGAAGTGCGGATGAGCATGAGCCAGTATGGCGTTTAGCCGCGACGCGAAGTCTTCGAAGCGGAGCGTGTGCCGCCGGATACCCCGTAGTCTGGACCCCCAGGTCCGGACGAAATCTTTAGAAGGTCGAACTCTCTCGCCGACAGGGCTTGTCAGCCAGACACGCCCGGACCTGGGGGTCCAGGCTACGGCCGGAGGCTCGTTCCCACGGTTACTTTGCTCTCCGCCCGCCTCCGCCTCCTCCCGGCGGGGTCTCGCTGATCATCACCGTGGGCGGAGTCGCCAGAGCGTCCCCCGAGATGTAGAAGGTGTGATTGACCCCATTGCTGAGGAATATCGATGGCAGCGGCAGGTTCACGACGGGCGGGTTCCCCAACTCGAAATCGCCCGCCAGATTTCCCATGCCTGCGCCCTCATCGAATCCAGCAGAAGTAGGGACCGTATATGTCTTA
>JAYTFV010000183.1:0-3722 GCA_043734065.1 Planctomycetota bacterium | reverse complement strand
TCTTCACGCGGAGCGATGAAGGCTACTTTCTTTGAACCAAGCGATCGGCGCAGTGTCGTCAACAACGAAGTACGGGGATAGATCGAGTCTACCTGTTCTCGTTTCCAAGCTCCGACTTGGAACCCGATTGTTGAAAGCAGACAAAAAAGATCAGCCCGGCTTTGGGGAAAGCCGGGCTGATTTTGTCAGGTCACAACATCAACTCTGGTCATTGCGGCGGGTCGGGGATTGGAGACCCAGGAAGAACGACCGCCTCTTCGAGCAGCGCCTTCGGTGCGAGTCGCACGGTGAGCGGGTTTGAGACCGCGCTGTCACCACGCACCACGAGCACTTCGGCATCGACCGATTGGGTCAGTTCAAAGTTTGGTACGGTGAACTGGATGCCGAGGTCGTACCAGCCGTGAATCTCGGCCTGCACCTGCTGGCCATAGACCGACACGATTACCTGACCGGGTTCGGGACCGAAGCCTTCACCGGCGATGGTCAGCAAACTTTCCGGTGCCGCCGCCGTGAGGTCTGTCGAAAACGCCGCCGGATCGACCGGCAGGATGTCCGTGCGAAGTAGCACGGCCCCGTTGTTGTCCTCGAAGGTCTCGGGGATCTGTTGATGACTATCGACTAGGACGTGCAGGTAGGTGAACGGCACGCGATAGCCTTCCGGTGTGACACCGAGTCGATTCGCGGCGAGCGGCAAACGAATGTCGAGCGCCTGGGTTTCGCCGATGTCCATCAATGGGATGACGACACCCGACTGAGGCAGCTCGACTGTCGGAGTCAATTCGTTCGATGCCAGCATCAGGACGCTGAAGGGTGTCACGATCTGAACCGGGCTGTTGTTTCTCACCCAGACGCGATAGCGCGGACCGAGGTTCTGTTCGGGATGGCCGTTATCGACGAACCGCACCGCCAGCAATTGCAGGTCGTACCCAACGGGCACGACGACCGGAGACACATCGATCCAAGTGCCGCATGACACCACGGGCAGCGTCACCCAGACGGGATAGTTGTAGTAGACCCACGGCAAACACGGCCCATAAACGACGGGGATGCAGAAAAACGGTCGGGGGTCATAGAACACGGGACACGTGCCCCAGCAACTCCAATTGACCCACGGAGACCAAGTCGGACACCAACAGTGCGACGGGTAACATCCTCCGCCCGCGTACCAACAACTGAAGGCCGCCGACGTGAAGCCGGCTGCAATCACTCCGTGCTGACGATGCTGCGCCCAACCACCGGCATTCATCAGATTGGAATTGAGGTTGAGTCGCCGCGAGAGGTCGCCCTGCCGCTGCATTGCAAACTGCTGCTGGAGGCCCAGCTTCTGACCGACGTTCGATTGTTGCCAGTGTTGAAAATTGTCGGGGTTCGCCAACCGCTCCTGATGGACGCCGCTGATCTTGTCCAAGTTCAGATGGTTCGATCCCAGACGATCGTGTGGGTGGGGCGACTCATTTTCCGCGATCTTGAACGCCTTCAACTCGCGGTTCAGATCGTCACGATTCTTCGCCTGCAACAAGGGGTGAAGCTTGTTTTCGTTTTTGTCGAAGTCGGGTGAGGGGCGAGAGCCGGTCCGCGGGAAGGCCCCGAACTCGTTCGGCAGTCCGCCGGGCTTGGCAACAGGCAGCGACTTCGTCTTAGACAATTTGAGTTCCGACCCCACGACCTCGAAACGGCGTTTCCCAGTTGAATCCGTTGGATCGGCAACGACGCCTGTCACGCGTCCTGTCGGGTCCGGTTGCGGGTTGAGTTTCACGGTCCCCTTCGGATCACCCGGCAAACTGCCGCTCTTTCCGCTGAACGACTGTTGTCGCGCGCCAGGCTCGACACTGATCGGCGGTTTCTTAACGGAGCTTTTTTGGTTTCCCCACCGATCAGAAATTTGCGTTTGGGTGCCAACTGTATTTCCTAGTGCTGGATTGCCGCCACTCTGTGGACGACCAACAGCGCCTTGTGGAAAGGTTCCTTTCCCCGGTGTTGCACCACCGCCGAGGTTGCCCTGCGTGCTGCTCCCGCCGAAAGTTTTGCCACTTTGAATGTTGGTGCCCGCAGCGTTCGGTTGGAATGGCTGGAGTGGCACTCCCGAAGATTTCCCAACCTGGGGCGAAGTGAAGGGAGTGATTTGTTTCTGTACTCCCTGCTGAGGTATCTGCCCCGGTCCGACTCTGACTCCCGGCCCGCCCGTCCCCTGCCCTGGTAGAGTGCCCTTATTGGGTTGGCCCGGTTGACCCATTGGCGGCATTGGCACGCGTGGTGTCCCCGCCCCCTGCCCTGATGGAACGCCCGCAGCGGGTTTGCCCCCAGCCGGTCGCTTGGGATCCTTGTCCTGCGCGCGAGCTGTCTCGAACGAACCGGCCAAAGTCACTGCCAATCCACACGTCACAAGTGACCAACGAAGTCTGGACATGATCTACCCGCCTTTCTGAACACCACCCAAGAACTCGCCCGAACGAAATCGGCACCACCTTGCGCACTTCGGGCGGCGAACGTTTCACCCGCAGTCAGATTCCCACGCGGACCTCGCCGTTTCAAGAGGGTTGCGAGAATTGTTGAATGTTGCAGGTACGTTGGCTACCGGGGTCGATGGGCACAGCGGCGGCGATCCGGAAAGAAGCGACTTGCTTTCAGGGTGCCACGGTCACGGCTTTGCGTGGTCGTGCTTTTGTTGCCGTGAAGCCACGGCCACGCAAAGCCGTGACCGTGGCACCCAAAGCCAACATCTCAGGCAAGTGGCAGCAAATCGATTTTCGGACTGCTTCTCAGATCACGTAGTCTTGCGCGTCGGGCATGAAGACGCGGACCTTGCGAGGAGCGACGAAGACTCGGTCGCCCGTCTTGATACGCAGTTCTGCGTAGCGCTCCAGGTTCAGATCGACGTTCAGCGCGAGGCCGAACTCTTCAGAGAAGACCCGGACTTTGGCGACCGATCCCGCCGGGTTGATCTGCATGACGCGGGCTTCGAGACTCGATGAGCCGATTGGTGTGTGTTCGATGTCGAGTTCATGCGGTCGCACGTAGGCGGTCGCCTGGCGAGACTCGGCGTGCGGGTACTCGGGATAGGCGACATTCAACGCGCCGAGCATGGCCATGCCGTTCTCGACTCGTCCGTGGAAGACGTTCACGTTGCCGAGGAAGTCCATCACGAACGGAGTGGCCGGATGATCGAAGACCTCCTGCGGCGTACCGGCCTGCTCGATGTGGCCGGCGCGCATGACAACCACCTTGTCGGCCACTTCGAACGCCTCCTCCTGGTCGTGTGTGACGAAGACGGTTGTCAGGTGAATCTCATCGTGAAGCTGACGCAGCCACTGGCGAAGTTCTTGTCGGACCTTGGCATCGAGCGCCCCGAAGGGTTCATCGAGCAGCAGAATGCGCGGCTGCACAGCCAGCGCGCGCGCCAGGGCAACTCGTTGTCGCTGACCACCCGACATTTGAGACGGATAACGCTGACCAAGTCCCTCCAACCGGACGAGGTGCAGCAGTTCGCGGACACGAGCATCGACTTCGGCCTGCGGCTTGCGACGGACTCGCATTCCGAAAGCGACGTTCTCGTAGACCGTCATGTGACGGAACAGAGCATAGTGCTGAAAGACAAAGCCGACCTGCCGGTCCTTCGGCGACTGATGCGTGACGTCCTCATCCTGATACAGCACGAGACCCCGGTCGGCTGCTTCGAGTCCCGCGATAATGCGCAGCAGCGTGGTCTTGCCAGAGCCGGACGG
>JAYTFV010000182.1:0-2780 GCA_043734065.1 Planctomycetota bacterium | reverse complement strand
GCCGGAGCCTGCCGCGTTTCGCCAATCACCTCGGCCCGGGCCAGTTCCTCAAACTTGTCGGGACTCGCCTTCACGATCACGAGTTCCCCGGCCAGCGTGCTGCACCACAGCTTTCCATCGGCAGCGATCATGTTTCCCTTGCCGAACCGCGGCCGTTGCCAGACCCGCTTCCCCGTCTTGGCTTCGATGCAGGTCAGGTGCGTCACCGGTCCTGCAGGGCCGACGTTGTCGAACCCGTAGAGGTAATCACCAAGTTGAATCGAGGTCTGCCACTCGTTCCGCATCACGCTCTTTGAGTCGAGTGACGACCAGACCTCCGTGACCTCGCCCGTCTTGTCGGGAACCTTGAGTAGCACGCACCCGTGGTTCTCACCGCTGGAGAGAAACAGGTTGCCATCCACGGCCAGCGGCGTGGAGGTGTTGCAACTGTAGTCGGTGACGAACGGGTAACTCCACAACGGGGCACCGGTCTTCGGGTGGACACCGATGGTCAGTTTACCCGCGACGGCCACGATTTGGGGAACCCCCGAGAGGGTTCGCAGGGCGGGGGACGAATAGCCCGCCGGGGTGCCTTGGCCAGCGGTCCACGCCTGCTTGCCGGTCTTCCGATCGAAGGCCACTAGCGTCGCCCCCGGTGCCCCGACGGTGACGATGACATGCGTCTGGGTCACGAGCGGGGAGCAGGACATGCCGTACTCGGACGGCTTCACCTTCTGCTCGACCGGGACGTTGTGGCTCCAGCGGATGTCGCCCGATTTGAGGTCGACAGCTGCCAGGATCCCCTCGCCGGTGTAGAGATAAGCTGAGTCGTCGATGAGAGTCGGTGTGGCGCGGGGGCCATCGCCCATCGCGTTCTCATAGGCCGGGGCGAGGTCGCTGGCCCACTTCTCCTGGCCGGTGGTGGCGTCGAGGGCGACGATCCATTGGCGCTCGTCCTTCTGGATTAGTGTCACCGCCAGTCCATCGGCAATGGCGATGCCGGACATCCCGACTCCGCCGCGGACGCGCCACAGGACTTCCGGTCCACTGGCCGGGAAGGCATCGATCAGGCCGGTCTCGGTCGAGATGCCGGTGCGGTCCAGGCCGAGGAACTGCGGCCAATCGGCGGCGCTCAGGGGCGCGGCGAGGAGGCCCAGCACCCAGCTGAGGGCCAGCACGAGTGTCGCCTTTCGCTCCGCGAAAGGCCGCTCTTTCGCGGAGCGATAGACGACACTGGCAGACGCGGGTTCCGGCTCGCGGCTCAGCAGGAGCTTCGCCCTCCCGGTGACTCGGTCTCGCAGATAGTTCCACACTGGAATGACTCGTCTCATGATTCCCCTCCCTAGTTCCTCGCCCCCGCGTTCTGGCGAACGCAGCTACTTCACATCCAGACACACCACATCGCCATCGGACGACCGGCAGTAGATTCTCCCGTTGGCCAGCACCGGCGAGGTCCAGCATTCTCCAGTCAGGACTTCCTGCTGCGCGATAGAATCGAACTTCTTCGGCGTGGCCTTCACGATCGCCAACAGCCCATGATCGCTCAGCACGATCAACTTGCCATCACTCAGAATCAGTGACCCCGCCCCGCAACCGCGCTGCGACCACTTCTGCTCCCCGGTCTTCCACTCGATGCACCGGAGGGCACATTGGCTCGCGGTGTGCGAGTTGCCGCTGACACCGTAGAGATGGCCCTCCCACAGCACGGAGTTGTTCATGTGGTTGGCCATCGTCTTGGTTTCGTACAACTGCTTCAAGCTGTGGCCGTCGAACTTGAGTAACTCGCACCCGCGCTTGTAGCCCGTGGAGATGAAGATCTCGTCACCGCTGATGAGGGGGGTCGTCGAGTTGGTGTCGTAGTCGGTCCGCCATTCGCTGGAGGCGACTTCCTTTCCGGTGGCGAGATTCACGACCTGCACCGTCTGGTTGTTCAGACCGACCGCGAAGCGATCGCCCGCATGCGTCAACACCGCGGGCGAGCCGTAGCCGACCTTGTGCGGACCGGCGTGCCAGTTGAGTTTTCCGGTAGTCTTATCGAAGCTGGCGATGCCGCCCGACTCCACGAGGAGTTGGTTCCCCTCGATCACGACCGAGGAACTGAACCCCCACTCCGGCACCTTGGTCTGCGTCTGCTCGGTCAGGCTCTGCTCCCACAGCGGCATGCCGGTCGCCACGGCGATGGCCTTCAACTGCCCGTCGCGGCTGACTGTATACACTGCATCCCCGTCCACGGTGGGGGTCGCGGCCGGTCCGCCCTTGTGCAGGTTGGCCACAAGCTGGGCCTTGTAGGTGTGCTTCCATTTCTCCATGCCGGTTTCGGCATCAAGGCAGAAGAGCGTCTCTTCTCCATTGCGGTGCCCCATGGTGAACAGTCGACCGCCCGCCACCGAGATGGTGCAGTATCCGGTGCCGACGTTCGACTTCCAGAGGACTGGAACACCGCTCTTGCCCCAGTTGGACTTCCAACCGGACTCTGTCGAGATGCCGTCCGAGTGGGGACCGCGCCAGTGCGGCCAGTCCTCGGCGAGGAGTTGTGCTGTCACGGAGAACAGCATCGCGAACATCAACAGCCGATGGACGAGGATGTCCGTCGTAGAGGGTTTCATTCGCATCGGTATGTGACCTTTCAGGAACCGCCGTTCAGGCCGGGAGGGCGAAGCTCCTGCTGAGCCGCGAGCCAGGGGAGATGTCCATCCCCCGTCGCGGCTCGGCAGGAGCCTCGCCCCAGTGCTGTGAACACGATGGAATGAGCTATCATCGGTGATTCCCAAGGGATTGGAGGATCAAGGATGATCATTCGC
>JAYTFV010000181.1:0-19064 GCA_043734065.1 Planctomycetota bacterium | reverse complement strand
CCGCGTCGTGACACACGACGCGGAACGTCGGGCCACATTCCCCAAAAATCCCTGTTGGCGATTTTTGATGGCGTGGATACATTCCCACCCCGTCTCGCGGAGGAGTTCTCCTCCCGATCGCCCCCCCTCATCCCATCGAGTCGAGAACGCCCATGCGCTCCCCCGCGCAGCTCTCACTCCTGTTCAGCCTCTGGCTGCTGGTTTCCGGCTGCCAGAGCTTCGACCCGACTCGGCACTGGAAGCTGAATCGGGGAGAGAACTACATGAATGATGACGGTCAGTTCAGCGTGCCCCCCGCAACCCCTGCCACCTCTTCACCCGCACTGGAAGCCGAACGCCCCGAATAGGGACTCGCCCGACCGTACGACAACTCTGTCGTCGGTCTGTCACGGAGGACAAACCCATGCGACGCGATACCCGCAAACAACCCTGGCAGACCTTTCCATTCTGGTTTCTGATTCTGTCTGGGCTGGCGATGACCGTGGCCTGGAAGCTGGATTTGCTGCGGCCGAAGTCGGCCGAAGTGGCCGTCGAGGAACCCGCTGTCGAGGCGGAGCAGTCTCCCGATTGGGCCACAGCGACTCCGAATGCCGGGACCGCTGAGGCGCTGGATGGGCAGACCGAACCGCAGGTCTCCGAAGTCTCTCCGCGATCATTCCCTCAGGAGACAGAGGTCAATCTCACCTCGGATCCAGAACCCAGCGATCCCGCGAAGGCGACTCCGCAGACCAAGTCCTCCCCGAATGCCAACCCCTTTTCGCGAACCGATGCCCGTCTGGTGTCGGCCCATCGCGAGAAGCCGCCTTCAACGGCCTTTGCCCCCTCGAAGACCCTCGCCGACGATTCGGACCCGGCGAAGAGTTCCCAGGCGAAGAGTCCCTTTGGTCCGCCGAAAAGCGAGTTTCAAGGGACTCGCCCGCGAAATTCCAACACTCAACCGGCTAAAAATGCCGCTTGGGCGGACGAGGCCACGACAAATCCAAAAAAACCGAACACCCAGACGCAGACCGCCTCGATCGACTCGGACCAGACATTCGATCCCGCTGAGCCGCCTCAGCCCGCATCTCGCGGTGCGACCGCGCCCCGATCGAAAACGGCTCCCGCAGGCACTCAGTCCGCTGTCGATTTTACGGCCATCGATCAACTCATCGCCGATGGCGAAGATGTCGAAGCCAACTTCCAGTTGTCAAACCTGTACTGGAAGCGGCCCGAGGTTCGCAGCCAGTTGATGAAACGGCTGAGCGTCGTGGCCTACCGCATCTACTTCGCTCCCCAGCCGCATTACATGGACGGCTATGTGATCCAACCGGGTGACATGCTGGAAAACATCGCCCAGGACTATGATGTCTCCTGGGAATATCTGGCCAAGTTGAACCGCACCGATGCCAAGAAGATCCGTCCGGGTCAGAAGCTCAAGGTCATCAAAGGCCCCTTCGCCGCCGTCGTCGACCTGAGCGATCGCGAGATGACGGTCCACTCGCACGGCCACTATGTCGCCCGCTTCGAGGTGGGAATCGGCAAGGACAGCTCCTCGCCGATCGGCACGCTGAAGGTCATGGAGAAGCAGCGCGACCCGACTTATCACGGACCCGACGGTGTCATCGACCACGACGACCCCCAGAACCCGCTCGGGGAATACTGGCTCGATCTTGGCGAAGGCTACGGCATCCATGGCACGCTCGACGATAAGTCGATTGGTCAGGCCGAATCGCGGGGCTGCATCCGGATGAAGAACCGCGACATCGCGGATGTCTACGACCTGCTGACGGTCGGGTCAGAGGTCTTGATCCGCCGGTAGTGAGTTCGTTGAACGGCCTCAAGATGAACAACGCGGCTGCGTTCGCCAGAACGCGGGCTGAGTCTCTCGGCGTGCGAGGTGACCAACAGACTTCCGAAGTCTCACCAGACTTCGGAAGTCTGTTCCTGCGCTTGGACGCAGGCTCCCGTCGCCCGCGTTCTGGCGAACGCAGCTACCACAGGCTGGTATCCCTGCCGGGATGGGGAAGTCATTTCTGACGTAAACGCTTCCCAAACCATAGTCCCCGCCTTCGTCCAGTTGCGTTCCCAGAGCCTGCCTCGGAAGATGTCGTCTCACTGATGTGACGTTCGATCGGCATCCGAAGTCCGGGGCGCATGATGAATTCAATTCTGGGGAATCGATGTGGGACTGGGGTCGCGCTGCTGTTGGCATTCGCCCTGGCGTCTCCTGTGGCAGCTCAGACGCTAGAAGACCAATTGAAGAGCGAACCCGCATCGCAGTTGGCCATTCAGGCGAAGCAAGAGGGCGATGCGGTCCGGGGAGCAATCGTCTTCCATCAGCAGCAGATGGCCTGCTCGAAGTGCCACTCGGTGAGCGGGGCTGCAACTTCGTTGCTCGGCCCCGATCTGGCCCGGCCCGACACGGACGTGACCGCAGAGACGATCATCGAATCAGTCCTCACCCCCTCGAAGCTGATCCGCAAAGGGTTCGAGTCGGTGACGGTCGTGACTACCGAGGGGAAGACTGTCTCGGGGATCGTCGTCGAGCGGGCACCGGAGAAGCTGGTCCTGCGGGATGCGTCGCGGCTTGGTGAACTGGTCACGTTGACCAAGGCCGACATCGACGAGGTCAAGGACAACCCGCTCTCGCTGATGCCCGCCGGGCAGGTGAACCAACTCGCCAGCCGCCAGCAGTTCCTGGACCTGATCCGCTACCTCATCGAGATTCGCGAACAGGGACCAGCGCGAGCCAAGGAGCTGCAACCCTCCCCAGCTCTGTTGACCTTCACGATCCCGGAGTACGAGCAGCACCTCGACCATGCGGGGTTGATTCAGAGTTGGAACGGCGAATCGCTCAAGCGGGGCGAGGCGATCTATCAGCGAGTCTGTGCCAACTGCCACGGGACTAAGGACCGACCGGGATCGCTGCCGAACTCGCTCCGCTTCGCCGAGGGCAAGTTCAAGAACGGTAGCGAACCGCTGGCGATGTACCAGACGATGACACGCGGGTTCGGGCTGATGGCCCCGCAGACGTGGATGGTGCCATCGCAGAAGTACGACGTGATTCACTACATCCGCGAGACCTACCTTCAGCCGCACAACCCCTCGCAGTTTGTCGCGGTGGATGCGAACTACCTCGCGAGGCTGCCGAAGGGGGACACTCGTGGACCCGAGCCGAGCCTCATCGAACCGTGGTCCGCGATGGATTACGGACCTCAACTCACGCACACGTATGAAGTCCCCGGAACGGCGAAGAACTTGGCGTACAAGGGGATGGCCATCCGCCTCGACCCCGGAGCGGGCGGCGTCTCGCGCGGGCGGCACTGGATGATCTTCGACACCGACACCCTGCGCATGGCTGCCCAGTGGAGTGCTGGATCGAGTGGCGAGAAGTTCATCGATTGGCGCGGCATCCAGTTCGACGGCGAGCACCAGATTCACCCGCACATCATCGGGTCAGTCACGGTGTCGAACTCGACCGGTCCCGGCTGGGCTGATCCGAGTAGCGGGTCGTTCGCCGATGAACGCCGTGTCGAGGGCCGCGATGGCCTCCGGTATGGCCCCTTACCTCGCGACTGGGCGAAGTATCGCGGCATGTACTACCACGGGCAGAACGTGATCGTATCGTACTCCGTTGGGAAGACCGAGGTGCTGGAGATGCCTCGGCTGGAGGCAGCGGAGGAACCGGGCCGACCGCCGCTGTTCCTGCGGACGTTCCAGATCGGCCCGCGCGAGCGCGACCTCGTACTCAAAGTCGCTGAACAACCGGCCCCGAACTTCGAGATGGTGTCGTTCGACAAGGACCACGCAAGTTCGGTGGCCTTTCAGCCTGCGACTGCCGAAGCCGCCACCTCCGCCACCTCCGACAAAATCGCCAAGTTCGTCTTCGACGGCCAGACCTACCTCGACATCCCGCAAGGCGACGCTTTCGACCTCACGTCGAAGGACTTCACGATCCAGGCCCGCCTCAAGACCAACCAGGGCGGCACAATCTTTTCCCTGGCCCAGCCCGGTCCGAAGTGGACGCCCGACGGGCAGACGTTCTTCATCCGCGATGGTCGACTCGGGTTCGATATCGGCTGGGTCGGGGCTGTGACCTCACAGGCCAAGATCAACGATGGGCAGTGGCACAACGTGGCCGTGACGTGGCAGCTGTCTGATCAGAAACTCAGCCTCTTCATTGATGGGAAGCTCGATGGCCAGGGCACCCTCGCCGCCAAGGCCAAACTCCCCAGCGCCGTGGTCCGCATCGGCTTCACGGCTCCCGATTTCCCCCAACCCGAGTCGTTCTTCCAGGGCGAACTCGCCGAGGTGCGGTTCAGCCAGCGGCGTCTCACACAGGGGTTGGGCGATCTCACCGCAGCCCCGCTGGAGGATAAGACGCTCATCGGTCGCTGGGAGTTGACCGCAGCCACCGGGACCGAGGTGTCCGATCTGTCGGGCCAAAAGCATCACGCCGAGGTTCGCCACGGCGAGGCAGCGCCCTCAGTTGCGGCTCATCCGATTCTTGCCGGGATCGCTCCGCAGAGTACATCCGTGCGTTGGTCGACCGCTGACGGCCGACTCTGCTTAACCATCCCCGCCGGGCGAGAGGCGTTGCGGTTCACAGTCTGGACCTCCGATGCTCCAGCCAATCTCACGGCGGCCGCACTCGCCAACCCCGTGATCGCCGATGCGGCGTTGGACTTGGCCAGCCTCACGCACGGGGGGCCCGCGCGGTGGCCGCAGATCCTCGAAACCGCAGCGATCACCGGTTCCGATGACGGCCCCTTTGCGGTCGATGTCCTGACTCCGCCCGACAGCAACCCGTGGCTGGCCCAACTGAGGTTCACCGGACTGGATTTCCTGCCCGATGGGAAGCTGGCGGTCTGCACTTGGGACGGGGATGTGTGGTTGGTGGAGAGCGTGCCGGACTCCTCTAAGCTGCACTGGCAACGGATTGCCACGGGGCTGTTTCAGCCGTTGGGACTGAAGGTGGTCCACGGAAAGATTCACTTGACCTGCCGCGATCAGTTGGTGGTCCTGCACGACCTGAACGGCGACTGCGAGATCGATTACTACGAGTGCCTCAACAACGACCACCAGGTCACGGAGCACTTCCACGAATTTGCGATGGGCTTGCAGACCGATGAACAGGGAAACTTCTACTATGCCAAGTCGGGGCGGCATGCCTTGAAGGCCATCGTCCCGCATCACGGGACGCTGCTGCGAGTCTCTAAGGACGGATCGAAGACCGAGATCTTGGCCACCGGTTTCCGGGCGGCCAACGGCGTCTGTCTGAACCCGGACGGCTCGTTCGTCGTCACCGATCAGGAGGGGTTCTGGAACCCCAAGAATCGCATCAACTGGGTCACGCTCGACCCCTCCGGCAAGCCGAATTTCTATGGCAACATGTTCGGATATACCGACGTGACCGACTCCTCCGACTCCGCGATGGTGCCACCGTTGTGCTGGATCACCAACGAGTTCGACCGCTCGCCCGCCGAGCTGTTGTGGGTCAAGAGTCCGAAGTGGGGGGCCCTCAACGGGTCGCTGCTGAACCTGTCGTACGGGACCGGCAAGGTGTTCCTTGTGCCGCATGAGAAGTCCGGGTCGAACATGCAGGGCGGCATGATCCAGCTTCCGATCCCCGCCTTCCCGACCGGCGTGATGCGCGGCCGGTTCCACCCCAGCGATGGCCAGCTCTACCTGTGCGGGATGTTCGCCTGGGCCGGCAGTGCCACTCAGCCCGGCGGCCTGTATCGGCTACGAGCGACGAACGAGCCAGCGTATCTGCCGATCGGTCTGCACGCCACGAAGACGGGACTAAAGCTGACGTTCACCGACCCACTCGACCCGACCAAGCTCGATCCGAAACAGATGCGCATTAAGACCTGGTCGCTCAAACGCACCGCCAACTACGGGTCCAAGCACTACGACGAGAAGACCCTCCCGGTCCAGGGAGCCACCCTCTCCGGGGACCGCCAGACCCTGACGCTCCAGGTCGCCGACCTCCAGCCGACGTGGGGCATGGAGATCAAATACACGCTCAGGTTCGCCGACGGAGCCACAGCTTCAGGCGTGATTCACAACACGATACATTCGCTGACGGAGTGACGATCTCAGTCGTACCAGTAGACGATGACCTGGCTGCCGGGGGCGTAGCCTTCGCTCATCTCGGGGACGATCACGAAGCCGTCGGCGCGGGTCGTCGACGAGAGGACCGAGGCTCCGCTGAGGGCCAGCGGTTCGATGCCGTCGGGGGTTTGCTTGACTCGGCAGTAATCGACGCGCCCGATCGCGGAGACCAGCTTGCGGGCCAGCTTCTCCACCGACCGACGATACGGCCAGTCGGCGGATCGGCCCCCCATTTGACGGATCGCTCGACCCGCGAAGAAGTCGTACGCACACAGGCATGACACCGGATTCCCCGGCAAGAGGACCACCAGCGCCGACCCGATGCGCCCGAGTCCCGCCGGGCTGCTGGGCCGCATCGCGACACCATGAATCGGCAGCTCGCCGAGTTCGGCCACGAGTTGCGGAGCATGGTCTTCGGCTCCGACGCTGGAGCCGCCGGAGAGCAGGATCACGTCGGCCCCCACTGCCGACAACGCCGCTCGAATCGCAGCCGGATCATCGGGCAGAAGCTGTACGCTCTCGATGACGCCGCCATCGCGCGGGATGAGTCCGCGCAGCATCAACGAGTTGGCATCGTAAATCTGGTACGGTCCGCGCGGTTGACCCGGCGAAACGAGTTCGTTGCCGGTGAGCAGGACTCGCACTCGCGGTTGGCGGTAGACCGACAACTGGGCCATGCCGAGAGACGCTGCGACGGCCACATCTTGCGGTCGGAGACGGCGGCCCTGCGGCAGGACGGTTTGGCCAACGGCGATGTCCTCGCCGACTCGCCCGACGTGCTTGCTTCGCGGGATGGCTTCGGTGACCTCAATGCCGGTCGGAGTCTCGCGCGTGTTCTCGACCGGGACGACCGCATCGGCTCCTGCTGGCAGCGGAGCCCCGGTCATGATCCGGACGCAGGTGCCAGAGATGACGGACTCGCTGCACGGGCGTCCGGGATAGCTCTGGCCGATGACGCGGAACTCCGTCGGCGAGTAATCCCCCGCTCCAATCGTCTCATCGGCGAGGAGGGCGTACCCGTCCATCGCGGAGCGTTCGAACGCGGGCACGTTGATCCCGGCCACCAGCGCTTCGGCCAGGACGCGCCCCGTGGCCTCGGTGATCGCGACCGACTCCGCTAGCAGCCGAGTGACCGCCTGATCGAGCCAGGCCCACGCCTCTGCGACAGTCTGCCGCGAGGCAAAGCCCCGCATGCGAACGTCACGATGAATGGGAGTGGGCATGGGGGGAGGGGATCGTTGATGGTTGATCGACAGATGTCGACAGACGTGACTTGCTTCAGAAAGCCCAGGGGTAGCAACCCCTGGACTTTCACTGACGACTGAAAACTGACGACTGAAAACTGCTTCACGCCGCTGGCCCGTCTGGGAACAGCTGCGACACACTCGTCCGGTCGTGGATCGACTGGATCGCCTCGGCGAAGAGTCGTGCCACGGAGACGACTTTGACATTCGCAGGCAGCACCACATCCTTGCCCTCGATCGTGTCGGTCACGAACAGCTTCCTGATCGGGCTGGCGGCGATCTTCTCCCCGGCATCTCTGGTGAGTACCCCGTGCGAGACGGCGGCGTAGATCTCACGGGCTCCCCGTTTCTGGCACTCCTCGGCCATCGAGATCAGCGTGCCGCCGGTGATCGTGAAGTCATCGACGATCAGCACGTTCTTGTTCTTCACATCGCCGATCACTTCGAGGACATGCGCGGTCTCCGTATGGTCGCGGCGGGTCTTGTTGCCGATCACCACCGGCACGCCGAGGTAGTTCGCAAACGCCGACGCACTCTTGGCAAAGCCGACATCCGGACTGCACACGACGAGGTCTGTCAGGCCCAGCGCTTTGATGTGATCGGCGACGACATAGCGAGCGTAGAGGTGGTCGACCGGGATGTGGAAGAACCCCTGAATCTGCGGGCTGTGAAGGTCCATCATCAGGCAGCGATCGGCCCCGGCGGCCTCGATCGCATCGGCACAGACGCGGGCGCGGATCGAGACGCGAGGTTCGTCCTTCTTGTCGGCTTTGGCATAGCTGAAGAACGGAATCACTGCGGTGACCTGCGCGGCACTGGCGCGTTTGAGGGCGTCGATCCAGAACAACAACTCCATGAAGTTGTCGTTGACCGGGTGGTGGATCCCCTGGATCACGAAGCAGTCGCGACCGCGCACGTTCTCCAGCACGCGGACGAAGACATTCCCCTCGCTGAAGTAGTGGGCCTCGCTGGGGGTCAGCCGCACTCCCATGGCCGCAGCGACCTTGCCCGCCAGGATCGGACTGGCCGACCCGGCGATGAGCGCGAGCGCCCCTTGTGGAGGCTGGAATTGGAGAGGACGCGGACCGTCCGAAGACTTGGGTGGCATGTCGACACAGGGAGAAAGGAGAACCGGAAGCGGGACGGATCATCATATCGGGGGGGGCGATTTGCACCATTCCGAGGTGGCGAAATCAGCGGCACGTGTGCGTCAGAAAAGTCAGCAGCAGGTGTCCCCCTGCCCCCTCTCCCCCACAGTGGAGGCTGATCCCAAAGCAGTACCGATTGTGGGGGAGAGGGGGCAGACAGAGCGGCATACCGCAATTGAGCGTATGCACCCCAGCGCATGCACCCCGCCAGAGCCCCGTGACCATGTTTGCTTGCGCATCGAAGTGGGGTTAGTTACAATCCCTACCCCTCACACTCGCTCACTCCTCCAACGGTCGTCCTGGTCGACCAGAAAGCTGCCATCATGGCCTTGAAAGGGAACATCAATCACTCCGTCGTCTTCTGGTGCTTCAATATCGCGGGCGAGTTGTGGAGCATCGAGAAGATGTGTACGGTCGCCAAGGGCCTGGGCTGCAAGTCGGTAGAGATCACCGGGCCGGATGAGTGGGCCGTCATGAAACAGCACGGGCTAACCTGTGCCCTGGCCGCGAACGGGATGCCGGGGGCTCCGTTTATGAAGGGTCTGAATAATCTGGCCTACCACCCCGAGGTCATCGCCACGACGATGAAGCGGATTGAGGAATGCGCCGCGGCCAAGGTGCCCAGCGTGATTGCCTTTACCGGGTACAAGTGGAAGAACGCCGAAGAGCCGACCAGTGGGGAGATCTCGCTGAAGGAGGGGGCGGACAACTGCGTCGCGGGGTTGAAGCGGCTGGCGGTGCATGCCGAGAAGCACGGGGTCAACATCTGCCTGGAGCACCTCAACACGCGCGATGGTTCGCACCCGATGAAAGGCCATCCCGGCTACCAGGGCGACGACATCGACTACGTGACCAACATCGTGCGACGCGTCGGCTCGCCGCGAGTGCGGCTGTTGTTCGACTTCTATCACGTGCAGGTCATGAACGGCGATTTGATGCGGCGGCTGGAGGAGTGTTTCGACGTGATCGGCCACATCCATACGGCAGGCAATCCCGGTCGCGGCGAACTCGATGACACCCAGGAAATCAACTACCCGCCGCTGATGCGGAAGCTGGTCCAACTGGGGTACAAGGGCTACGTCGGCCACGAGTTCATCCCCACCCGCGACCCACTGGCGGGACTGACCGAAGCGGTTGCACTCTGCGACGTGTAGTCGTCTCAGGGTGCTTGGCGAAAGGTCTCTCTCGCTAGTCATTGCGGGAGATCGGCCTTCAGACTGCCGAGGATCGGCGGAAGCAGAGCGCCAATTCAACATCGTTGGCAGGTTCGTCTTTACGTCAGTTGCTTGCGGAATCGCGTCAAGCTGATGGCGAAGATCACGACCGTGCAGATCGCCAGGCCAGCGATATGCGGCAGAAGGTCGGTGAACCCCGCCCCGCGCAGCACGACCCCGCGCAGGATCTCCAAATAGTAGGAGACCGGGATCGCGAAGGTGACCAGATAAATCGGGAACGGCATCTCGCTGCGAGGGAACATGAAGCCCGAGAGCAGCACCGACGGCAGCATGATCAGAAATGCGAACTGAATGGCCGCCAGCTGGGTCTTCGCCAGCGTGGAGACCAGCAAGCCCAAACCGAGTCCGCACAGCAGAAACAACACCGAAAGTCCCAGCAATACACCCAGGTCTCCACGAATCGGGATGTGGAACACGTTGACCATGACCGTCAGCACGATCAACACCTCGATGAAGCCGACCACCGCGTACGGGATGAGCTTCCCCAGCAACAGTGCCGCGCGTCCGACCGGGGTGACGAACAACTGCTCCAGCGTGCCCATTTCCCGCTCGCGCACAATCGCAAACGAGGTCAGAAAGAGCGTGACCAACTGCAGGATGATCCCCACCAGCCCCGGAACAAAGAAGTACGAACTCTCCAGGTTCGGGTTGTACAACAGCCGGGGACGCATCTCGATCGGCAGCGCTGCGGTGCCGTCCGCCGCCCGCGAAGGCACCGTCGGCAGGGCCTCGACGAACGGACGGACCTGGCGCAGGGAGAGCTGGATGCCCAACTGATTCGTGGCACTCAGGGCCGTTGTCGCGACCTGCGAGTCACTGCCATCGATCAGCACCTGGACTGGGGCCTGTTCCCGATGCAGCAGTCGTTCGCTGTAGTTCGGGGGAATGCGAATGCCGACTTTCGCGCGTCCGGAGGTCAGGGTGTGGCGGAACGATTCCTCATCGGTGACACGAGCGATGATCTGAAACGTGCGAGTGTTCGCGAAGGCGTCGCGGAGTTCGCGCGCCGCCTGCCGCCCATCGAGATCGTAGACCACGGTCGGGATGTGTTCGATCTTGGTGTTGATCGCGTACCCGAAGATCAGCGTCTGCAACACGGGAACGACCAACATGAAGATGAGCGTCGTCGGTTGGCGGCGGATATGCGAGAACTCTTTGAGCAGGATGGCCAGCAACCCGAACAGCGGACCGGCGCGGGACATGGGGTCTGGGAGAGAGGGTGTGGACTGAACGGGGGCGTTGCTCGAAAGGTCGTTCGCGTCCGCGGTGGTGTCCGGGGCCGGTGGTTCGGGAGTCTGCGAGGAGGCACGGGCGCTGTCCACGGTCCTCGAATGGTCCGCCAGCGAACGAGTCAGCGTGACGAACACATCCTCCAGTGACGGCGCGATCTCGCGCACCTCGGTGTGCGGATCGCTGGTCAGCCGCCGCAGTCCCGCCTCGTCCAGCGTGTCTCGGACGAGAGCGTGAATGGCATCGCCGAAGAACGTGGCATCGAGAATCTCCGCATGTTCTCGGAGACGCGGCAGCTCGGCGGTCGGATGCGCGACCTGCAGTTCCCAACGGCGCGTGCCGACGGGAGTGACATCCGGTCGGGCCTTCAACACATGCGGGGGACCGCACACGATCAGCCTCGAAGAATGGATGTACCCGATCTCGCTGCAACGCTCGGCCTCATCCATATAATGGGTCGTGACCAGTAGCGTGACCCCCTGGCTGGCGAGTTGGAACAGCAGATCCCACAAGTCTCGACGGGCCACCGGATCGATCCCCGCCGTGGGTTCGTCGAGAAACAGCACCCGAGGTTCATGGATCAGGGCGCACGCCAGCGCCAATCGCTGTTTCCAACCTCCCGAGAGCGTCCCGGCGAGTTGATCGACCCGATCTCCCATCGAGGTCAGACTCAGCACAGCACTCGTCCGCAGAGCCAGTCGCTCCACGGACAAGCCATAGATGCGACCGTAAAAGTGCAGGTTCTCGATCACGCTCAAGTCGCTGTAGAGACTGAAACTCTGCGACATGTAACCGATGTGCCGTTTGATCTCTTCGGCTTGAGTCGTCACGTCCAGACCCAGCACGCGAGCGGTCCCGGAGGTCGGTGGCAAGACGCCACACAACATGCGGATGATCGTGGACTTGCCGCTGCCGTTCGGTCCCAGCAATCCGAAGATCGCCCCCGGTCGGATTTGGAAAGACACGTCATTCACGGCAATGAACTGGCCGAAATGTCGCGTGAGATGGCGGACATCGATCGCGGGTTCCGTCATGGGTGGGCTTCCAACCAGATGTCAGCTGCCATGCCGGGCCTCAGCTTCTCGTGTCCGCTGCGGAGCGTGAGCTTGATCCGAAAGACCTGCTTCGAGCGTTCTTCGGGAGTCTGCACGTTTCCCGGAGTGAACTCGGCCTGCCGCGCGATGAAGGTGATCTCGCCGGTGAATCGCTCACCGGGAAAACTGTCGACGGTCAGTTGTCGCTGTTGACCCAGCGCGATGTCGAGCTGGTTTTCGGGGACATAAGCCCGGACCCACAAGTGGGTCGTGTCGACCAGCGATACGACCGGAGCATTCGCGGAGACCAGGGTTCCGGGGCGGAGGTCAATGGCCTCGATCGTGCCGGACGTCGGAGCCCGGACCTGCAGCTCCTCCAACTGTTTGTCGATCGCGGCCAGTCCGCTTTCCGCAGCCCGCATTGCCGCATAGGCCTCGGCGATGTCCTGGCTGCGGGAACCCCGTTTCATCAACTCCCAGGCTTGTTCGGACTCTCGCACGCGGGCTTCGGCGATCGCCTTTTCTTCGGCGCGAGTCCCCTCCTTCAGGAGGTCCCACTGCTGGCGTCTGGCGATGACGAGTTGGTTGGCGACATCACGTTCCTTACGCGAGCGATCGATTACATCCTGGGTCGTTGCCCCGGACTTGCGCAGGGTGTCAATTCGGACGAACACCTCTTCCGCCAGGGCCTGTTCCGCCAAGGCCAGGTCTAACTCCGCCTGGGCCGTTTCGATCTCCTGTTTGCGAGGCCCATGTTGCAGCATCAAGAGCTGGGCTTTGGCCTGGTCCAGGCGGGCCAGCGCCTGGGCGGTCTCTTCGGGGCGAAACCCCTCGACGAGTTTCTGATGAACTGAGGTGCGCTGGTTCCAGACCGCCTCCGCCTCCGCACGGCGCTGGGCGAGATCGAACGGTTCCAATTCCACCAGGAGATCGCCCGCTTTGACCTGCTGCCCCTCTTCGACCAGCACCGCCTGCACTCGCCCACCGACCCGCGACCCGAGTCGAATTTCGTCCGCTTCAATCAACCCGGAGACTTTCAGAGGGCCCACGCGGCGCTGGCTGATCCACAAGCCCGCGATCAGGAAGACCGCAATCAGAAGGAATCCGATCGCTCGACGGAACATGAGTGCCTCGGGAACGGGGTGGAACGACGCGGGCCAGCGAAACAGTGCGAGATGCCACACCGGAGATGATGGCAAAACATCGGGAAAATCAACATCGAGTGGGGGGCAGGATGCCGCAGTGTGTGTGAATCAGAGAAGACGGCCACCGGTTTCCTCTGCTCCCTCTCCCGCTGGCGGCGTGACTTTCCGGGAGGACATGACTGTGGGGAGAGCGCCGGGGTGAGGGGCTCAGGGGAAGCGTTTTAGTAGCCCCCTCACCCCAGCCCCGGCCTGATGAAACGGCGTTTTGCCCCATGCCAAATTAGTAAACAGTCGAGGTTCCCCGAGGACAACTCAATGGAGAATTTCCGTGCCCCTCCGGTCAAGCCACACACCGCGACGGACCCCCTCATCCCAAGTCGCGACCGCCACAGCCAAGCCAAGCCTTTGAAATCTGAGAGAATCTGTGCAATCTGTGTACAAATTCTCCGCTCTGGAGAGGCTCACCGAAGGAGGGATTAGTACACAGATTTCACAGATTAACACAGATTAAAGCAGATCAAAGCAGTCTCAGAAATCGTGTCCACCACGCAAGACTGGAACACTAATCTCCGCTAATCAACGCTCATCCTGCTCTGGATGAGTGTCAATTAGAGAAAATTAGTGTTCCAAAATCGTCATTCCTTCGGCTTGTATCGTACTACTCACGTTTGAAATCAGCGTGCGCAGATTTGAGACATGAGTCGTACGGAGCAAGCCGTCAGCGTTCCGCGTTCAGCCAGCCGAAGTCCCCCCCCCCGAGTCAAACAGTGCGTGGCCGTGGTCATCGGCCACGAGTCGGACGGTCGTTCCAGCCCCTCCTCTTCCGGCATCTTCCGAGTGCCCAAACCGGCGTCTGGCCCTCCCCGCCAGCATTTCCGCTACACCTTCTCGGCCTATTTGCGAACTTTACCTCCTCACCCATTGGCTTTGGTCGGGCACCGTGTAGGTTTGATTTGTGACGCAACGAGACAGCGGTCATTTCGATCCATCGCAGACCGAACCGGAACACTCGGCGGTCCGCGGGCTTCGATCCGCTGCTTATCGGTGGCGGTCTTCGCGAGTTCGACCCGAGCCGCGAGCGTCGCTTTCTGAATCGTGGGCGTTTGAAAGCCAGGTCCGATAGAAGGCGTCGCGAGTCGTCATCCACTGTTCGAATTGCAGTGCGTCGTCGGATGTTTCACCGAACAGGAATGCGCCCATGAACTTGCCTTTCGTAAACGCACTGACAGTAGTCGCCTGGATGATTGCCGGTCTGTGGGTCGCCTTCGCCGTGATGTTTGTGAATGCCTGCCGGAAACGCTCCTGCTTGCGACCGCTGATCGATGCTCCCATCGCGATTGATCTCCCGAAGCTCAGCGTGATCGTCGCGGCACGGAACGAGACGGCTTGCATTGAAACCTGCATCCGATCCCTGTTTCGTCAGGACTACCCCGATCTCGAAGTCGTGGCGGTGAACGACCGCAGTACCGATGACACCGGGGCGATTCTCGACCGACTGGCCCTGGAATTCGCCGGTCGACTGCGAGTCCTGCATGTCTCCTTGCTGCCGACGGGATGGTTCGGGAAGCCACACGCGCTGGATCTGGGAATGAAAAGTGCCAGTGGCAGCCTGATCTGCTTCACCGACGCCGATTGTGAGTTTCTGGCCCCTTCGGCATTGCGAACCAGCGTCGTGGAGATGGCTCGCGGCCAATTGGATTTTTTCACCATCGCGGCGAACTACACGATGACTTCGCTGCGGGAATGCCTGGCCGTTCCCTGTTGTGCGGAGGCCCTGCTGATCTGGCTGCGACCGGAGCGTGTGGGTGACCCGGCCTGGCCGGATGCGTTTGCCAATGGGGCGTTTATCATGGTTCGCCGAGCCCCCTTCGAGTCCATCGGGGGCTGGGGTTCCGTGCGCTCGAAAATCAGCGAAGACCTGGAATTGGGACGAGTCGCCAAACGTGCCGGTTTGCAGCTGGGGGTGTCACAGGGCGAAGGTTTCTACACCACCGGTTCGTATGCCACCTGGAAGGAATCCTGGAATGGTTGGAGCCGCATCTTCAAGGGAGCGCTCACCCCGGCTCAACTGTCGATCACATTGGCTCGGATGTTCGTCCTGTTCCTGCTTCCGCTGTGTGCCATGTTGTGGGGCTTGGCGCATGCGATTCACACGGGAAGCGTCGACTGGCTGACTCACGGTGCCGGGTTGGGGTTTGCAATCGCGTTCAGTATCCGGTGTGTTATTGACGTGGCCTTGTTTCGGCTGGTGGGATCCCCACTGGCGGCGGCCCCGCTGGCGGCGCTGGGGCGGTTGTTCGTCATGGGTGCCATCACGCGGGCGTTGCTCTCTCATGCCGGACTGGCCAAAACTCACTGGCGCGGCGCGACATTCCTCTCCGGACAGATGATCAACCAGGGACAGGTGAAGGCGTAGTCCCGTATCCCAGGGACTCCAGCAACACGGGTCGGCGTCCGGCGTCGACCAGTTTTTTCACAGTGCGGACAATCTGGGGAAGGAACCCGCGTTCCAGATCGAGGGGATGCAGGACGACACACGGCAGAGCCTGTTTCCGGAACCGGTATTGCAGTTCCCCCCAGCGGTATCCCGCCCGGCACAGGAGACGGATCGGCGACACGTCCCAAATCCAGCTCGATAACTTCAGTGGCTGACCGGTGGAGGTCACGACTTGGCCAAATCCCACCGTGTAGTGCATGCCGAATTTGGCGAGACGATCCGGAGTGGCGAAGCCGATGTTGTAGGTCGGCGCGATGAACCCGCGGGCGGGCCGTCCCATCCAGCGCTCCAAAAGCTCCTGGCCTGCCGCCAGGCGACGGTCTGTCTCCGCCGGGTCCAGGCCATTCATTTCGTCCTTGCCGTCACAGATCTTCGACACCAGCCCACCGCGTCCCGGTCGAAAGTGTTCGTAGCCGTGCAACTGAATGTTGGCGTATTCCGCGCGGACGCGGTCGAGAAACGGTCGGTCCTGTTCGCACAACGGGACTCCCCCCCAGCAGGGCACAACCGCGGCGGCCATCGCATTGCCCACCATCGGAGCCAGCGACTGCGTGAAGGTCGCCACATGCGAAGCGTAGAGCGGAGCCACGTCATGCAGCATGACACAGAACGACCGCGAAACATCCAACGCTTGGGGATTCTCTGTCATCGCTGTTCGAGAGTCACCGCATCAAAATGAGGTTGACTTTCGCCTCCGGGTTTCTGGGGAGTGTCGGGTGCCGTACAGCGGCCCGGAACTGAGAGCAATTTCAGAATCAGTGTTCACTGCCACAGGTCGATGCAAAGAAGAGGCTGGAACACTAATTTTCGCTAATCAACACTGATCCTGTTCGGGATTAGCGTTGATTAGCGACAATTAGTGTTCCAAAGCTCCGGGTGAAAGCGATCTCTGGAAATGCTCTCATTCAAACTCTATTATCGACTTCATTTCGAATTTCCGTGAGCGGGACGCCCCATGAGCAGGGTAATCCTGCGGTTTGCGGCGATTATTCCAACCCTGACACAACCCGACCAATGTCCTGATAATCAGGGCGTTTGTGAATCATTCTGAATAAAGTCCCTGCACACTTCGGCCCCGGATGACGATCTCATCGAGTGATCGATCGGATCGATCGGAGGCCACAACTCGGACCTCTGCGGAACTCACTGCGGTTCATGGGAAGCTCTGCTTCCACGAGGGCCTGAAGGAACTCGCCGCGATGAACGACCACACTCCCGCTCGACCCCGATATTTCTTACTCGCTCTGGCCTTTATCGGTTTTATCAGCCTGGGACTGCCCGATGCGGTCATGGGAGTCGCTTGGCCCTCGGTGCGGGACACGTTTCAGCGACGCCAAGAGGCCATCGCTGTGGTCCTGGTGATCTCCGGAGTCGGGTATCTGCTGAGTAGCTTTCTGGCAGGCCGATTGATGCAGGCTTGCGGCATCGGCCGGGTCCTGGCCGGGAGTACCGGACTCGTGGCCACGGCCATGTTCGGCTTCGGCTGCGCTCCGATCTGGCCTGCATTCCTGCTCTGTGCGCTGGTTCATGGCCTCGGCTCCGGAGCGATCGACTCCGGCCTGAATGGGTATGCGGCTCATCACATGTCAGCTCGACAGATGATCTGGTTGCACGCCTGCTATTGCTTCGGGGCTCTCGTCGGCCCGGTCCTGATGTCGTCCGTACTGGCTCGTGGTTGCCACTACAGCGTGGGGTATTCGGTCGTGGGCGGGATCATGCTGACGATGATGATCCTGTTCCTGATCACGCAGCGGTCCTGGGGAGAGACAACTCCCATCGCCGCGAAGCAGCGGTTGCCCACGAGGCCCAGGGTCGTGTTGCGGCAGCCTGCGGTTTGGCTTCAGATGGCCGTCTTCTTTCTGTACACCGGCCTGGAGGTCACTTTCAGCCAGTGGACCTACACGGTGCTGACGGAGTCTCGTCATGTCCGCCCCGACACAGCAGGCCTGGCGGTCGGGGTCTACTGGGGATCGATTGGCATCGGGCGCGTACTCTCGGGGATCATTGCAGAGCGAGTCGGCATCGATCGCCTGCTGCGGTATGGCCTGCTGGGGGCGGGTTGCGGAGCGTTGCTGTTTGCCGCCCGACTGCCCGTGGAAGCGACGTTCCTGGGTCTGTCACTCGCTGGTTTGGGACTCGCTCCCGTCTTCCCGGGCCTGATGTCCCGGACTCCGCAGCGACTGGGTCCGGAGCTCTCACGTCACGCCATCGGGTTCCAGGTCGGGGCCGCGATGGTCGGGGCCGCAGCCGTGCCGGGAATGCTGGGCGTCATGGCGGGCAGGGGAGGGTTGGAGGCGATTCCAGTCGGCACGGTGGTCCTGTTTGGGATTCTCTCATTGCTTCACGAGGGACTGGTCCGCCGCCCCGATGTCACTGCCTGACGCAGGCGGCAGGACGGGCGATACCTCAATCGACCACGAATGAGACGATTGCCGTAGCTGCGTTCGCCAGAACGCGGGCGTCTTTGCGGACGCGCCCGCCCTCTGGCGAGGGGCAGCTACGTCTCATTCGTGGCCGCGTACGGTATCAAGGGGTCCGTCCGACGACTCATCTCACCGCCAGTTCGACGCCGGTGACTTCCATGATGAACCGGCCAATCAGGCGGGCGGCGATGTCCCAGTTCTCCTCTCGGGTGCGTTTGGATTCTTTGGGGGGCTGGAAGCTGTGGTCCCCTTCTTTCATCCATTTGAGTTGGACTTGGGGCGAGAGGGTGTAGCTTTGGACCTCTCCCTTGTCGCCGAAGATGTCCCACTCGCCCTGCATGAGGAGGGTCGGCGTCTGGATCGTATCCAGCGGGGTCAGGTCGTACTGGTCCGGCTTGGCGGTCGGGTGAAACGGGAACCCCAGGCAGACCACCCCGCCCACGCCGCACTCATCCGCGACGACGGCAGCGGTCCGGCCCCCTTGCGATTTGCCGCCGATGAAGAGTTTGTCGGCCCCGAGTTGCGTGATGACCTGCCGCCAGGTGTCATGCAGGACCGGCTCGCCATCGGGAGCGCGGCGGCGTCCGGTGGTGTCCCGCTCGGACATGTAGGGGAAGTTGAAGCGGGCCACGCGGAGCCCGACCTTCCCGAGGGCTTCGGCGAAGTAGGCCATGAACTCGACCTTGAGGCTCTGCCCCGAAGCCGGAGCCAGCGCGATGGTCAGCGGGGCCTTCCTGGGGCCGTCGAATTCAAACTTGATGTCAGCCATGCGGTGCTGCGTCTGTGCGAGTGGGGAAGTCCAGGGCGCGCCTGGACCGACCACCCCGGTGGCTAGTTTAGCAATTCAGGGAGGAATGTGGCATCAGCCCTGGGCTCGTAGCCACCTTCGCCAGAAGGTGGGCGAGTGGGTGTTGGCTTCGAGGGTGCCGACAGACTTCCGAAGTCGTCGGAGACTTCGGAAGTCGATTCGCCGGAAGGTGGGCTGCTCGCTCAGAGTGTCGTCTTTCGCTCC
>JAYTFV010000180.1:0-13570 GCA_043734065.1 Planctomycetota bacterium | reverse complement strand
GGCGCACCTGATTCAATTGGGTGTTGAGGGCGTCCTTGGCCTGTTGATCGGTCGTGACGAGCAGCACCGCCGACTGGTTGAACTCCTTGAGGCACATCTCCGTGCCACCCGCCACCGAGGTCAAGTCCACGGTGTGTTCCTGGAGGCCGGTCGTCGTCAATTCGCAGGCTTGCAGGATATCTCGATTCACCAGGATGCGGACATCCTTGGCGACCATCCAGCCCGGTTGATATTGGGCGGTGTCCTCCAGCCAGTTCAGCAGGATCAGCAGACCCTGATCGCACTCCAGTACCGTCGCCTGGATTTGTCGGGCGGCAATGCCCTCGGGCGTATAGTCCACATGGCCGGGTCTGACATCCCACTTAGAAACCATGGCCGATCGAAGAATCCCCGGGGCCCCTGTCCCGACCAGCACGCGGGCCTGTTGCAAGACTTTGGCGGTGGCCAGCCACGGCTCGACGAGACGAATTTGATAGTTCATCAACTCGATCGCCCGGCGGCGTTCTTCCGCGCCCAGTCCGTCACCCTCCAGCGAGTCAAACGTCAAGTAGCCGATCCCCTTGAATCCGGCTGCGAGGGCAATGTTCGCCTGCATCCAGATCTGCTCCGGCTCGACCACCGGGACGGTGCAGTGTGCCGGGCGCGAGGCCAGCAACTCCTGAGCGGGAGCTGTCGGGATCAGCGTGAAGATCGGCTTACCCGGCAGGGCCAAACGTCTCCGCTGATCGAGCGAATCGGCATAGAATCGAGGCGTTTTCGTGGTGTGCAGGATCGACCGGCTGATCCCCAGCATTTCCAACTGGCGGTGGAATTCGCGCTCCATCCCATCGGACGAACTGCCCCAGATCGGACGGGCGCGCTGGCGGTCGGCATCGCGAACCATGTCGGCCCAGGCGGACACCTGTTGCAGTCGGGAGGACGGGATCTGGACATCGAGCATCCAGAACAGGATCGGGTCGGTCTGGGCGGTGAACGGCAGCAGGCCCGCCCGCTCGGGGGACTCGTTCTCCAGGTCGGGCTGAGGCGGAGAGGCCATGACTCCCAGCCCGGCCTCGGACATCTGTTGCAGGAGGTCGCGGTCCTCGTAGTCGGGCACCCACACGACGTTGCACAGCGACTTCTGGAGCGACTGAGTCGACTCCCCATGATAGGGCACAACCATCGGGAAGAACGGCAACCCGTCCAGCAGCACCCGGTCGTCTCCGATCCGAATCCGGGGAACAACTCGCTCCACCTTGTCCGGCTCCGAGACCGGCTCAGTCCCCACCTGCTGCGACGAGACCACGGGAGTCAGCTCCAGGTCGTCGATCGCCAATCCCCACGTGACCTTCTCATCGGTCAGACGCAGAGAGATCTGATCGACGTAGGCTCCCTCCGCATTCGCATTTCGCGTTCCGACCTGCAACACCAGATTACTCCGGACGCGGCGCATCGTCTCTTCAAAGTTGCGGTCCGACAAGTCGACAGCCAATTGCTGCCACTGGCCACCGCCTTTGTGGATGTCCCCTTTGACATCGACCACAAACATCTGGCCGGTGCGTTCGTCGAGTTGCTTGGGCAACCGCACCCGCACCCAGACCTGAATCCCCGGATGGTCGGCCCAGACCCAGACCGAGGCTTTCAACTCGTCAAACCGCAGGGCTGGCGGTAACTTGTGAACGAGTGCGGCAGATCCATCGTTCGCGAATGTCTCCAGCAAAAACGCTTCCGACTTCTGCCCGGTGTGCAGGATCTCAGAGGTTCTCTCGTGCCTCAACGACTTGGCCCGTGAGTTCCCCCGGACGAATTGCCACGACTGGGATTCCGCCTCGAAGCCTTCAATGAAGCCCGCAGCCCAAGTCCAGGACACCAGGCTGCCGAGTAACAAACAAATAGCCACCGGATAGACCATCTGGCCCCGAGTGAGTCGGTTCGTCGTGTGCGATTCCTCAGCCAATCCGAGCGATCCTTCGCAGATGGGATGTGAGCCTCATTCACTCCCCAAATATCGGGGCGTCTGGCCCCTCCACATCACGCTCGCGAATGATTTCGCACTCCAGAGGCCGCAATTTCGGTACAGTCGATCCAGTTGGACCGCCATTCTCCGAAATTTCAGGAACGAACTTGACGAGGTTCAAGTTTCCATCCCGCGACCCTGTTCGCGACACATCGATCCATCTCGATGCTCAACTCCTGTTTTTACAACAAGTTAGAACATTCTCCAAGAGGAAGTTTGACCTCACGCCACGCCCATAGGAATTCTCCACGAGGGCATATACTCCATAACATCTGGAATCCACGTCACTTATGACGGCATGTTGCATTTTAGCCACACGCATCGCAGAATGGCTGGACCCATTGATTCAACCGGCCTTCCGGTTCTGGAGTATGGCATGTCCACCGGTTCGCGTTTTCCGTCCGATCAAGATGATCTTCCCCGTGAGCTCCTGGAGCTCGGTCGGCGGATCGCCAGCATGCCGGACCCCCACTACGACCATCTCGTCGATCCGTATGCGCAAGTCGTCGACTGTTTCAAACGACGCAAGCGGATTCTGATCCTCGTCCAGGAAGCCCTCTCCCAGCTGCGCCTCGACATCAAGTATCTGATGTTCGACCTTGATGTCACTCGCCAGGAGCGGGATGAACTGAAGGCCCAACTGGAGCAAAGCGAACGCGACGATTAAATGTCGTAGCCACGTTCGCCAGAACGTGGGCGGATTGGAACCAGCGTCCCAGTGCCGGGAAAGACTTCCGAAGTCTTCTGAGAATTCCGAAGGAGTGCGATCGCGATTGTACGCAGGTTTCCCGTACTCAGCCCCGCAGGGGTAGGTCAAGCCGACATGGACTGGCCCCAGTCTCCACTTTCGCCTACCCGATTATCCCGAAGGGATTCCAACCCGTAGCCGGTGGTGTCGCTGCGCTCGACCACCGGCTACGGGCTGAATTCCCTTCGGGAAAATGACAACCGCAAACCGGATTCGAGCTTGCCTCGAGGGTGTGTCAGGACTCTGCTGTTGAATTGCATAGAGACCAAGGAGTTGTAACCCCGGGGCTTTCGCGTCAGTTGTTGAGCCCTTTCTCGCGACGAATCTGCCGCACGCGGTCCATCACCGCCTCGACGAGTGCCCCATTCTTGGCAATCGCCTGCCACTCGGTCCAGGTCACCAGCAGGTTCGCCAAGACCAACGCAATCGCCAGCGAGAAGTGGATCACCCGCGAGTTCGCCATTCTGACATTCGCTCCCGGATCGGTGATCGCCCCGAACGCCCCGGTCACCAACATCAACGCCACGCACAGCATCATCCCCGGCAGAATCCGGTACTTGAGCTTCACGTTCTGGTCCCGAAACTCCGGTCCCAGCTTGTAGACTTCACAGGTCTCCTCGATCCAGCGTCCGGTCCCCATGAAGTACGTGAGCGACACCGAATGCACGAGCAGTGCCACCGGCACCGCAGCCAGTGCCGCCCGAAAGTGCGTCGACAGCTGAGCCCGTGTCTCAACGGACAGAGCATCATCGCCGACCGACCAGCCGAGCCAGAACACGGCGATCAATCCCAGATTTCCGATCAACGCCAGCGAGGCGAAAATGCGAGTCACGCGGTGTTACTCCCCCAAGGGTGGTGAGGCCGGAGTATACGCGATGCGGCCCGCGACACGGCCCGATCCCGGAATTGGGAGGCTGAATTCCTATCGTGAGCGGCCTGGCGCTAACCACCGGTTCTTCGGCGTCGGTTGGATATCCGAAGAACCGGCGGCGAGCGCCGCACCGCTCACTGGCGCTACTCGAACGGCACCGTGCTGACCTCAATATTGCCGATCGCGAACGGGACCGACTCTTCGGGTCGGACCACGATGTCGTAGCCCCACATCTTCGAGAAGCAGGCATCGGTCACGTGCCAGGTGTAGGTCTGCCAGTCGGTCCCGGCGTTGGCTCCGAACCATTTTCCGGCGTTGGAGTAGGCACCGTGACCCTGGCTGTCGGCGACCTCGTAGATCAGGTTCATCCCCACGTTTCCGGCGGAGAACCGGCGGGCGGTGACGCGAATGTAGTAGTCGCGAGTCTGGAGTGAGGCGAAGGAGGGGTGGACATAAAAACTCACCCCGTGACTGATGTCCCCCTGCACCACGATCCCGATCGAGCCGTCCGGGAACGTCACGCTCGGACTGGCGGTGCGACCGGTGGGGAAGATGCCTTGGCTCGGTTCGGTCGATCCGAGTTGCAGGCTGACCGACTTGGCCTTCGAGAAGTCGCCGCCCCACGGGAAGTTCTTTCCCGCATTGGACCGAGCCTGCGTGACGAGGTCGGACGGCACCCCTTCAATCAGCAGCGGCTCGTCGGTCAGCCCCAGCGGCTGTCCGGCTCTCAGTGTTATCGTCGTGGTGCTGAGGAGGTCCGTGACCTCGACATCGTTTGGAAATGAGAGGCTCGCATCGGTCAACCCGGACGGCATCCAGGCCACCAGGACCGGGGTCTTTTCTTGCCCGAAGACAAACCCGTACCCGCGACCGCCCTGCCCCACCGCCAGCCAACCTTGGTACGCGGGCGTGGATCCCAGCTTCGAACTCAGTGTCTTCAACGTCCGGTAGCTGGGGCGCTCCTTCCCGTCCCGACTGATGAGGCCGAACCCCGCGTCTTCGCCGATCGGGTCTTGGGCCTCGAACCACTGCGTGCGGGCGATGCCCTGCGCGATCGCCATCACGTATATCTTGGCAAACGCGATCGCAGCGTCATGGTCAGTGATCTTCTGCCCGTGGCTCTCCCCGATCCGGTGGCCGACTTCGGTGATCCAGATTTCGGCATTCACTTTCTCGGGGGCACTCACTTTGAGCATCTCTCGCAGTGAGTGAGTCATCCACAGATACGGAATCTCGCCATCGACTCCGGCCAGCCCGTCCGCGATTTCATAGGGATGAATGCACAGGTAATCGAAGCTGTTCGGCTTCTTCGCCTTCTGCATCGCGAGGATCGTCTGCTGGAGATACGGAGCGTCATAGCTCGCCACGGTCAGGCCGACCTGGGCATTCGGATCGGCCTGCTTCGCCGCCTCATACGTGCGGATGGCGAGCTGGGCGTAGTCGACGGTGGTATGTTTGCCGTCGTTGAATCCGCCATTGCCTTCGTTCCAGACCTCCCAGTAGTGGACCCGATCCTTGTAGCGCTCGACGACCTTCGAGACATAGTTCGACCACCCGTCGAGGTTCTCCATCGGGAAGGCATGGACCGCCTTGGCCTCGGGAGCCGCCCCCATCAGGATGGCGTTGATCTCGATGCGATTGTCCGTCGCCGCCTTCACCAAGGCATCGCCGCCCGTCCAGTTCCACGTCCCCGTCTTCGGCTCGAAGTTCCGCCACTCGGGAAACATCCGCACCGTGGTCACGCCCGCCGCCGCCACCTTGGGCAGCCACTCGGCGGCGTTGCGCGTCGACCCGGCAGAGGAGCTGAGGCCCCACGGGGTGGACGTTGTTTTCTTTTCAGGAGTCGTGTTCTGCGCCGAGGCTTGATGAGCCTGCACAGCGGCCAAGGTCACGACGATGGCCAACGAGAGATGGAACAGTGATCGGGCCGATGGCATGGGGAGTCTCAGGGGTGTTGCACGAGTGGTCTGGCGATGCGGCATGGCGACCAGTGTCCCGCACCAAGCCCACGGGTTGCAACCCGTGGGCTTTCGATGAGTCGAACTCGCGATGGATGGAAACGTCTACGAAACCGCTTCGACGTCGAACCCTTTGCGGTACTTCTTCGTCAGCAGCGCATTCGCCTCGGGCAGGTTCTTGATCGACAGCGCATCCACATCCCACTCCAGCATCTTGCCGGGATGCAGGGCCGCGATGTTGCCAAGCTGAACGGTCTCCGTCAACGGGCCCGCGTAGTGGAACCCGTCGCTGGTTTTCGTGTTGCTGAGGACGGCATCGACCCACACGTGCCAGTGGCTCAGGCCCTTCTCTTCGGGCTGTTTGAAGTCGGCGAACTTGGCCTTCGGATAGAGCTGAGGCATCCCCACATGCGGCAGCACCAGCGTGCCGCCTTCGCCGATGAAGAGCGACCCGCCGCCGGGCAACTCGACGCCCTCCGGCAACTGGGCCAGCTCGCGCGGCGGCTTGCGACCGCCGTCGTACCATGTCACCGGGAGTGTGTCGCCCGCGGTGTACTTCGTGGCCGGGAAGACATACTTGACCGTCTCCGGGCCGGGCCAAAGTTCGGGATTGAACCCCTCGTGGTCGCACTGAATCGTCTTCGGGGCGGTGAGGTCCAGAGCTGTGAACACCGGGTCGAGGATGTGGCAAGCGAAGTCCCCCAGCGCCCCCGAGCCGAAGTCCTGCCAGTCGCGCCAATTGAACGGGTGATACCACTTCTCGGCAAAGGGCCGCTCCGGGGCACACCCGATCCACAGGTTCCAATCCAGCGACTTCGGCACATCGGCCTGCGGCGGGCGGGCTGTCCCCGGGTAGTAGTTCTGCCCCTTGACCCCCACCCACGAGTGGACCGCCGTGATCTTGCCGATCGCCCCTTCTTTCAGAATCCGCGTCCCCAGCCGGTACTCCAAGTTCGAATGGATCTGGTTCCCCATCTGCGTGATGAGTTGCTTCTTGTCGGCCAGGAGCCGCATCTGGCGGGCCTCCCACACCGTGTGCGTCAGCGGCTTCTGACAATAGCAGTGCTTGCCGCGATTCATGGCATACATCGCCGCCGGAGCGTGCGTGTGATCGGGCGTCGAGACGATCACCGCATCCAGCTTGTCGCCCAGCTTGTCGATCATCTCGCGATAGTCGGCGAAGTGAGCCACGCCGGGGAACTTCTCGTCGACCTTATCGAACCGCGCCGAGTCGACATCACAGAACCCGACGAACTTCACCTTGGCATGCGAACCGACCGAGGAGAGGTCACTCCACCCCATCCCATTGGCCCCGATCGCCGCCACATGCAACTCGGCCTTCTGCGTCTGAGCCGAGATCACCGCCGGAGCTGCGAACGCCGCCGCCGCTCCGGCCGCAGAGGTCTGAAGGAACGAACGACGGCTGAGAGGTTTGAATGTCATGAGCGGTCTCCTCGCACGGTGGGCAGTTTCCCCGAACGAATCGGGGAATGTGGATTCGTTGGTATTGGAAGGGATGCAGGTCGCCACGGCAAGGAAGCTGCCGCATGGGGTGTTGAGCGTCCATGCCGTTCCTCAATCATGTCCAGCACTACATGAAGTCCGGCAGACTGTTGACGATGCGGACGGTCTCGACGCTGACATGGACGACCTGACCGATAAGGCGGACGATGTATTCGGGATCATCAGTGCGGTTAGGGTCGGAGCGGATGCCGCTGCGTTTGTCTTCGGTCACCTGGTACTGGTCGATCACCCACTCCAGGGCACTGCGGTTTCCGAGCCGGTACTCGAACACCTCGGGCGGAATCCCGGACAGGGTGAGCGACGGATTGACGATCACCGCCGTCTTGTCCTTCGTCAGCTTCATTTTCTCCACTCGATACGACAGCGGCACACCGGGCGCTTCGAGCCAGTCGAGGTCGTACGACGCTTTCGTATCATAGTCCAAGTGCCAGCCTGCGAGTTCCCAGCCCGCTTTGCGAAACACACGGAAGTCTGGAGCAAATGGAATTCGAGGCAATTCTCGCTTGAGGTTGTCCGCAAACTTTACGCGATAACCAGCATGATGAAGCAATCCGTAGACATAGTAAAAGATGTCCCACTTGCTCAACTTCTTGCTCTTGTACTGAACGCGAAATTGTTCCAGCGTCCAATCGGTGATGTTGTCTCTTCGATTACTCCCGTCATCGTCATAAGCGTAGAACGGAAAGCACTGTGCCTTTTCAAACGCCAAGTCGAGCGTAGGAATCTCCCGGACAATAAACGCTCCAAAAGGCATTCGATTGCCAAGCCCGGCAACGCAGATCGCTCGGTTCTCAAGTGTGGCATCAACCGTCGGAAAGATGTGATGCTGCTGATACCGGCGTTGATTCATCAGATGGTCAAAGTAAACCCACTGACGAGTGAACGGTCGGTACAGCGCGGACATGACCTTGGCCGGGTCAAACTTGACCGTCTTGCGTTCAAGCAGCGAGTCCTTCAACCGGTCCGTCCATTTGATGAACTGGGGATCGTTGTTCACGAAGTCATCGACGTTTTCGGGAAGAGCGTCCTCCTGCGAGAGTCGGAACACCTCGTAGTTGTAGTTCGTGATCAGCCGTTTCATCTTGGAAGTCACCCCATCGCGGGTGAAGTCGTACGCCCATTCGTCGCGGTTCGTGGCCAACCCGAGCGAGAAGAGTTTGAAGATGACATTGGAAGTGTCGGCAGCGTCCCCTTTGGTTTCCTTGTCACCGAGCGCGAGGAACCCGGCAAACTCGCTGGCGTTCTTCGGCACTAGCCATGTATTACGATCGTCCGGTGTCAGCTTCTTCCATTTCACACCACTCACGCTCTTGTGTTCAGCCAGCCACGCAAGCTTCTCGCCTCGGCGCAGGTTCTTGTCAACGCGATGAAACGACAGCTTCGGTGTCTTGTGTTGCTGGGCACGAACGGCGATGGTGATGCCAACTCCCACCTGAATACCAAACACATTGTAGGCCGTTCCGCTCAGCTTCGGGTTCTGGCGGACGTTGCCCTCCAGGTGGAGATGGTAGACCCGCGAGAAATCCTTCAACAGATGTTTGCGCATCCCATCGAAGGCGATTTGATCGACGAAGCTGTTGTTGGTCACGAAGCAGACGATGCCATCGCGTCCGTTCAAACGATCCATCGCCCAGCGAAAGAACTTCACATAGGGGTCATACAGCTTTGTATTCAGCGTCGCCTTGGAATCCTTCCCGTAGGTCTGTTTGATGCGTGCGTCGATCACCGGGTACTTGCGATTTTTGTTGTTGTCATTCTCGTCGACCTGACCGACGTTGTAGGGCGGATTGCCGATGATGACAGTGATCGGTGCCTTCCTCTGCCGGGCCACGCGGGCCGTGTTCTCTTCCGAGAACATCATCAATTGTCGGTTCTCGGCCAGGTCGAGCGTATCGACGAAGCACAGGCCCTCGAACGGTTCGTAGTCGCCGGTCAGTTCGAAGTAGGCGTGTTCGATGTTCAGCGAGGCGATGTAGTACGGCAGCAGCATGACCTCGTTGGCGAAGAGCTGTTCGCGGTACATGCGGGCCAAGTGTTTCTTGGGGATGCGGCGGAGCAAGTTGACGAGGAAGTTGCCCGTCCCGGTGCAGGGGTCGAGGATCTGGACATCCTTGTCGCCGAGCTCTTTGCCGAACTCGGATTGGAGGACTTCGACCACGCTGGCACACATAAAGTCGACGATCTCTTGTGGCGTGTAGACGATGCCGTGCGTGTCGGCGGTCTTGACCGAGTAGCCCTGAAAGAACCGCTCGTAGACTGTGTTGAGGAAGTGCTGCTTCTCGCTGAAGTCTTCCAGGATGCGGGCGGCGTTTTCGATGGCCCGGTAAAACCGGTCGAGCGACTTCAGGAAGGCGTCCCGGTTGAAGCCCTTGCTCGTCAGCGCAGTGATCACCTTTTCGACTTCGATCGCGATCACGTTCCGCTGCGAGAACTCGGGGTTGTCGAAAATCTTGCGGATCAGTCGTTCGGTCAGCAAGTGCTGAATCAGCATCTCGTCAATGGCAGCCGAACTGAGGTTAGGATTCAGCGCTGTGCGACACAAGTCGTAGAAGCCATCGAAGGCGTCTTGAAACTTGCGGTTATCGGCATGGGCTTGCGCGATCTTGGCCGCCAACGCGAGAGCCAGTTCCGGGACTCGCTCCTTGAACTCAGCGATGGCCTGCTCGAAACCCTCGATATCGGGTTCGGTGTAGGCATAGAACGCATTGAGCAGATCGGCCAGTTGTTGCGGCTGTTGCAAATCCGCCTCAAACGCGACCTCTCCGTTCTGGAACAGAACCGCGCGGCGGGTGTCCTCAAAAATCGTGTTGGTCAACGGGTAGTTCTTTGCCGCCTTTTTGGCGATTTCGGCGGTCAGGTCGTCGTCGGTGTCCTTGGCCTCCCAGTACCCTCGATGCAAGCTGAATTCATCGCGCAGCGTCCCATCGGGAATGATCTGCTTGCCGCCGCGCTTGATCGGCAGCTTGGGAATCAGGAACCAATCGTGCAATTTAGCGGTGTCGGCCAGCAAGCGTTGAAACGCGGTCTCGGTCGCCCCTTCATGGACGACCCGCTCATCGCTGTAGCCTTGCAGCGCAGCGTAGTAGGTCTTGATCGTCTTGTCTGTGGGCTTGATCTGACCAGGGACAGGCATGGACACCTTGCGTCGTGCGAGATGAGGTTGGATTGCCCGGCGTGGAAGAGAACCATGCGCCGTTCAGGGAAGATACCACCGGCCGGAACCCCACCGCCAGCCAGCGTGGATGAGCCTCGATCGAATCTCACAACGCGCCCGCTTGAACGCAATCACCGGACGATCGTTCGTGGTACTCCCGATGCGGCGGATCAGTAGTTGTCCGGCGGCGGGTTGCCCGAGATTGGAGTCGCCGAACCCGCTTCGAAACGGAAGCCTTCGCTACCGAGGAGCGTGGTCAGTTCTCGCCTTAAGTCGGTCCCTGCGGAGACGGCATGGGCCACGGTCAGGTAGCACTTGAGCGAGGCACGGGGCGCGGGCGCAACCAGTGTCGCGGTTCCATTCGAGTGGCCGTTCTCGGCGTGACCATTCCCGTTGGAAGCGTGCCCATTGGACTCGGCCTCCTGCCAGGTATCAATCACCACGACCACCGGCGTCTTGCCGGGGAACCGCAGCAGTGCATCGCGGACGCGCTTCATGTCGGCTTCGGTGTGGAAGCCTCGGCGGAACTTCACGAGCAAGCGTTTGGTGTACTCCTTCTCGGCCTGCTCCAACGTCATCAGCTTGTTGACAATGATGTTCGGCTCGCGGCTCTTGGCATCGTTGCGACCGCGAATCAGCACGATCGCGTCTTTTTTGATCTTGTCGCCGTGGGTCGCGTAGTCATCCGGCCACATGATGCAGCGGACGACACCGGTGGAGTCTTCGAGGTCGAAGTTCACGTACTTGCTGTGCCCGTTGCGGCTGGGCTTCTTGGTGGCGGCGATCTTGATGGCCCCGATCAGGCCGCCGATGACGACCTCTTTCCCATCCCCCATCTCGCGCAGGTCTTTGATCTGGTGCTGGGTGTAAGCGGTCAGCTGGGGCGCGAACTCGGTCAGCGGGTGCGACGTTAAATAGAAGCCAAGGACTTCCTTTTCGAGGGCCAGCTTCTGGCTGTGCGGGATGTCTTCGAGTGGCGGGAGCGCGACCTCGGGTTCGACGACTTTCTCGGTGCCGGGTTTGGGGGCGGCATCGAACAGATTGCGTTGCCCCTTGGCCTTGTCGCGAAACCGATTGGCCGCCGCCTGCGTCGCGCGGTCGACAGCGGCGAGATGTTGCGCGCGGTTGGGGCCGAGGCAGTCAAGTGCCCCGGCCGTGATCAGCATTTCGAGCGAGCCCTTTTGGAGCACCTTGGGGTCGATGCGTTCGCACAGGTCGAAGATGTTTTTATACGGCCCGTTCTTCTGGCGTTCCTCCATAATGGCCCGCACCGGAGCATCGCCCACGCCGCGAATCGCCCCCATGCCGAAGGCGACCTTGCGGAAGAGGCGTTGAGGCGGGGGAGAAGGTTGATGGTTGATGGTTGATGGTTGATCGACGGAAGTCCCCTCTGGCTGACGGCTGACCGCTGATCGCTGACCGCTCTGCTTCCCCTTCTGGCCCTTGGCCTTGGGCTCTAGGCCCTGGGCCTCTTCCTCCACCACCGTGAACTCCACATCGCTCAGGTTCACATTCGGCGGCAATAGCTCCAGCCCCATGCGACGGGCATCGTCGGCGTGTTCGGCAATTCGCTCGCTGCTTTCCATTTCGCAAGAGAGCAGAGCCGCCATGAACTCGCCGGGGTAGTGCGCCTTCAGGTAAGCCGTCTGGTAGGCGATGGCTCCGTACGCGGTCGAGTGACTTTTGTTAAACCCGTAGCCCGCGAATTTATCGATCAGGCCGAACAGCTCCGTCGCCTGCTCGGCGGACATACCGTTCTTCTGTGCCCCATCGATGAAAGCTCCCTTATACTTCTCAATTTCGTCGAGCTTCTTTTTCGAGATCGCCTTAATACACTTATAAGAACTCGCCAGCTCGATCCCGCCCAGGCGGTTCAGGATCCGCATCACCTGTTCCTGGTACACCATCACGCCGTAGGTTTCGGCCAGCACGGGGTCGACGATGGGGTGAATCTTGGCGACGGCGAGTCGGCCGTTTTTGCATTCGACATAGGTCGTCACCATCCCCCCCTCGAGCGGGCCGGGGCGATACAGGGCCGAGGTGGCGATGATGTCCTCAAACTTGTCGGGCCGCATCTTCGTCAGCAGGTCGCGCATGCCCCCGGACTCGAGCTGGAATATCCCCTTCGTCTCGCCGCGCTGCAGCAGCGCGAACGTCGGCTTGTCATCGAGCGGCAGATCCTTCGGCACGATGTCGACGCCGCGATGCCGCTTCACATTCTTGACTGCGCGGTCGAGGATCGTGAGGTTCCTCAGCCCCAGAAAGTCCATTTTCAGCAGACCGGCCTTCTCGACATCGGTCCACTGCGTCAGGATGTCATCCCGACCGGTGATCTTCTGCAACGGCACGTACTCGACCAGTGGACGGTCGGCGATCACCACTCCGGCTGCGTGGGTTCCGGCGCTCTTGGCTAAACCTTCAAGCGCCATCGAGAAGTCGATCACCTCTTTAATCTGCGGGTCTTTATCGTACTCGGCTTTGAGTTCGGGACTTTTGGTCAGGGCGTCCTTGAGCTTAATGTTCAGCTCTTCGGGGACCATCTTGGCGATCACATCGGCCCGTTTGAGGTCGACGCCCAACGCGCGGCACACATCGCGCACAGCCGCCTTGGCCTTGAGGGTGCCGAACGTGCCGATCTGGGCCACGTTGGCGTACCCGTATTTCTCCTTCACGTATTGGATCACCAGTTCGCGGCGCTCCTGACAGAAGTCGATGTCGATATCGGGCGCTTCGGTGCGGTTCGGGTCGAGGAAGCGTTCGAACAGCAAGTCGTACTTGATCGGGCAGACATCGGAGAGCCCCAGCACGTACGCCACAATCGCCCCGCAGGCCGAGCCTCTCGCCGAGCAGGGAATCCCCTTGTCGCGAGCGAACCGCGCGAAGTCCCACACGATCAGGAAGTAACTCGCGAACCCCATCTTCTCGATCACACCCAACTCGAAGTTCAACCGGTCGAGGTATTTTTGTTCCGGTTCGGCCCCATAACGCCACTTCAAACCCTCAAGGGCGACATCGCGCAGATGCTGCACATCGGTCAGTCCCGGCGGCGGGGCGAAGACCGGGAAGTGCCGCGTCTTCAGATCGAGGTCAATGTCGACGCGATTCGCAATCTCCTGCGACCGCGCCACCGCTTCCGCCTGACGGGGAAAGGCCGCGTACATCTGCTCGGGCGAACGGATGAACAACTGATCGGTGTCGATCTTCATCCGCTTCTCGTCGCTGCGCTGCGATTTCGTGTTCACGCACAGCAGCACATCGTGCATCGCCGAGTCGGTCTGGCACAGGTAGTGCGCATCGTTCGTCGCGACGAGCGGGAACC
>JAYTFV010000179.1:0-2221 GCA_043734065.1 Planctomycetota bacterium | reverse complement strand
TCGATGCCCTCGGAATTTTGCGCAGCGTGCAAACATTTTTGATGAGAGTAGTACACGGTGGGGTCGGATCGATGCTTAGTCCAGGATCTGTTGCAGGAGTTCCTTCAACCGTTGATCGCTTTCCTTGCCGTGACCGAATTGACGACCCGTCAGCCCGTTGAGATTTTCGGGGGCGGAGGCGTCCACCGAGTTGAGTAGTGCCAGCACCTGCTTCAGCAGTTGACGCTCGGCGGAGCGGTTGCCTTTCGAGGATTCGACCGAGGCCCGCCTGAGCAGCTTCTGGTACTGCTCCAGTTGAGCCGAGTCGGTGCCATAGAAGGCGGCCAACTGGGAACGAGTGAATGCCTGGTCCTGGCTCGATGAGACCGTGGAGGTCTCGAAGTCGATCAGTAATAGCCCCGCGGAACTGAGGCAACTGGCGGCCAGGATGGTGAATAGCAGCGCGGGGTTGGCCTCCTTGGGTTTGCCCGCCGTCTTTTTCAGTTCGGTTCCCGCGGCGAGTGCCAGCTCGGGGAACTTTCCATCCGCCCCCATCTGTACCGCGGCCTCGCCCCCGCGCGTGGTAATCGGGCGGGCGACCTGTCGCTTGGATTCTTTCTTCGCCGGAGCTCGGCGGCGCTCGGCGGCGGGGGGAACTGCGGTTGAGGGGACAGCGGTCGATGCTGCCGGGGCCGTCCCCGAGACAGCCGCCTTGGCCGATTCGACGACCCTGACCTCGGTCTGACCACCCAAGTGGATCTTGGCATCCGTTGGCACCGGCACCCATTGCTGGCCGGGGACCAAAGTCCCCGCCACCTGGATTTGATTGGCTTCGTTGGCATACAGCGACAACCGTCCCTGCTGCTGTGAGACGCTGGCATGGAAATCCCCGATGAGCGGGTCAGTCAGGATGATGCCGTTGTCCGAACCCCGACCGATGTGCAGCAACTCGCTCTCCAAGGGAAAGGTCTTCCCCTGATCGGGACCGGTCAGTATTTCCAGCAGGACAGGCATGCGCGGGATTTCTCCATCAATGAGAATGGACAGGGGATGGGGAAATTCGAAGCTGTTACAACCCCGGCTTGGCCATCTCCTTTGCCTTCTGCTTGGCTTCAAACTCAGCCACCCAGCGGGCGGGCTCCTCGTCGAACGCCGCCTTGCAGCCGCTGCAACAGACCCAGTACGACTTGCCATTATAACTGACTTGGGTCGTGCCCAGCCCGCCGGAGATCACACAGGTCTTGTCCTTGTAATCGGTGTCGCTGAGGGCGAATGACGTGTCCTCACGCTGCGTTCCCACCGTGTCGACCCGGGTGAACCGACCGCCCTTTTTCTGCTCCACTTCCAGCAGGTAGCGGTTGTTGTCATGCTGATTCAGCGTCAGTTTCAGGGCATCCTTCGCATCGCCCACTTCGGTGAGTTGCAGCTTGAACCTCTTCTGCATGCGGCGGTCATCCCCTTCGAACTCTTCGACCGGGGAGGTGAACTGTCCTTCCAGGGTGCGGGCCTTCCCCACCTTGTCATGGGCGATCATCTGGTAGATTTGTCGCTCCGGGAAGTAGGTCAAGCGGGCGTCCGTCACGTAGAGGTTCTTCTCGGACTTCATGGTCAGGGCGGGTTGCCCACGCTCCGTTCGGAAATCCCACACCCAGACGGGAGCATCCAGGGCCTTGAAGTTGCCGACCTCCTTTTGGGTCGTGCCCTTCCAACTGCCGAGGATGACTTGAATCCCATCCATCGCAGCCACCACGAGCCGCCGCCGTTCGAGGGAATTGGCGGCTGAGACGGCTGGGGTGGCCTTCGATCCCGCTTCGGTGCCTGCTGTGGGAGTCGACGGACCGCCGAGTGATATCGTGGGCAGCGGCAATTCCGCCACGGGAGCCGGTGCGGCAAGGCCTGCCGCCGGAGCCGCCGGAGTCGTCACGACGGGGGCCGGTGTGGTGGGAGTGGCCACCGTCGGCGCGGGCGCGGGGTGGCTCCCACATCCGGCCACGAGCCATACCCCGCAGGCCAGAACCGCAGGCAACTGGATGGTCCTCATCATGTTCTCTCCGACGACTGTGGGCCTGATACCGAGCGACCCACAGGATACCAAGAATCGCCAGAAGTACGAAACACCGGGTGGTCCGTTTGACAAACTCCGGCCCGACCACGAGATTGCCAGCATCTCTGATGTCCCTCACGCCGCCGAATGCGGCCTCTGTTTCACAAGGCAGAACGATGATGCGCTGGCTGACCTGTG
>JAYTFV010000178.1:0-3974 GCA_043734065.1 Planctomycetota bacterium | reverse complement strand
CCCGCACGCCCTGTGTGGAACCCCTTCAGGGTTCGTTCTCCGTGGCCGTGTTGACCCAGGGTGCGCTCCCTGCGGTCGCGACCCTGGGCGGTGATGTTTCACCCCTTCGGGGTGCAGAGGCCGCCTCGACGATGAGTGGTTTCTGGCTGACTGCTGACTGCTGACCGCTGATCGCTGACGGCTTCCCCTTCGGGCTTCGGGCGTCGAACACGCCCCAACGGCAGGATCTGCCGGTGAGCCCCCTGGAACGGCCAGTGCCCCGGCAATTCTCGCCGCCCGAGTCCCGTCGAGGTCGGATTGGCTCCACACTTTAGACCCTCCTGATTTACAACACCCCGGTAGCCGCAGCCTGCATCGACCGTGAGCGGAACTCTCACGTTCGCGAAAGTCGTTCGTTGGTTCTCATCGATCAGGGAAGGTCGTCCCGTGTCTCCACAATACTCACATCGACAACCGCAGGGGTTCTCTCGGGCTGTCGTCTGGCTGGGATCGACATCGCTGGCCCTGATCGTGGGCTGCGTCGACTCGCCGGAACCGGCGACCTCCAACACTCCTGCTGCTCCGGTTGCGGTCGCTCCGGTCGTTCCGGAACTGACCGAGCCGACCATTGCCGAACTGACACCTGTGGCCGTCGATGCTCTCGATCCACAGGACTGGGGCGCAGCCTCCACTTCGAGTCCCGATTCGCAACCCGAACCCGCTCTGGCCAGCGACCGGTCTGTGGGCGAACCCACACCCGCCGAGCCGACACTCGCTAAGCCCACGACGGTCGCTCTCACCACAGCGCCCAGTCTGATCCCCGGCGGATTGAATTCGACCGTCCCCACTTCGGAACCAGCTTCCACCGTTCCCACCCCGTTGCCTGCGACTGCTGAGCCGCTCCCTGTGGCCAATATCCCTAGTTCAGCCCCGGCCCAGCCCGCGTCAAATCCCAATTCCAAGCCTCTCGACCCCAAGCCTCTCGACCCCAAGCCTCTCGAAGCGGCCCGGCCCAAGGGCCTGATCCTCATCTCGCCCCGCCACAAGACACCTCTGGCCACGCCTCCCGTGGCTGCGACCAGCCCGCCACAGCCCGCCAGTTCGTCACCCGCCGTCATCCTCCCGCCCTCGCCTTCAGCCGACGCCGCTCTGCTGTCCCCTCTGAAGGCGGGGCCGACGCCAGCCAAAGTGATCGACAAGTCGCTGGCATCGCTCGACCCGAAGGTCATGTCGCCGTCGCTCCCGACACCGCCCGTCACCAAGCCGCATCCCCTAGCCAGTTCGACGGGGACACCGGTCTCGCCCATCTCGATCAGCCAGCCCATCGCTGAACCCCCGACCGGGTTCACCGCCCTATTTAACAACAAGGATCTCACCGGCTGGGAAGTCTACGATGGCAAGTGGGAGTCCTGGCAGTTCAAGGACGGCGAGGTCAGCTGTGTCGCCCCTGGCGGTGGCTGGCTGCAATCATTGGAACACTATTGCGACTTTGAGTTGCGGTTCGAGTACCGGCTCTCTGCGGGGGGCAATTCGGGAGTTTGCCTCCGCTTTCCCGGTCAGGGGAATCCGTCGCTCGAAGGGCTGGAGATCCAACTGCTTGATGACCGGGCCGACAAGTACAAGAGCATCCAGGCTCAACAAGCCACCGGGAGTCTGTACTTCGTCACAGCTCCCAAGATTCGGGATGTGGCCCGGGCTGCGGGAGAATGGAATCAATGCACGTTGCGTTGCGTCGGCGATCAGTTGCAAGTCACGATCAACGATCAACTGGTGAATGAGATCGACCTGGGGCAGTTGGCTTCGAAGACGACGGATCCGGCGAAGCGGCCCGTGCGGGTGCGTAGTCCCATGGGTTCGGTCGCCCTCCAGAGCCACTCGACGCGGGTCGACTTCCGCAACGTCCACATTCAGGATCTGACGCAGGCGCTGGCCTCCGGTGTTCGCTGGCTCGACCTGCAACCCGGCACCGGCGATCCGGTCCCGGCGGGAGCGACCGTCACCGTCCACTACATCGGGTTCCTGAGTACCGGCAAGCGCTTCGCCAACAGCTTCGAGAAGGGCAAGCCCGCGACCGTGCCGCTGAAGGATGTCATCCCCGGCTGGCGGGAAGGCATCCCCGGCATGAAAGTCGGCGGCAAACGTCGACTGATCGTCCCCGCGAACATGGCCTATGGAGCCAAGGGATTCAAAGAGGTCGTCCCCCCGAACGCGACGCTCGTGTACGAAATCGAACTCACTGGCTTCGAGAAGCCCGCCGAGTCTCCCACGCCTGCCTCAGGCAATACGCCCGCCACCGCTGATACCGGGAACACTGAAGTCAAGTAAGGCAGGCGGGCATGCACTTTGCGAAATGGGGAGTTCAGAAAACTTGAGAAAAGATTCAAGTCACAGATTGTATTCTTCGGATTTAACGGACAGCGTATCGATCGGTGGTATCGGATGGTTTTCAGGATCGGCTTCTGCCTATCTGCCTATCTGCCTATCTGCCTATCTGCCTATCTGCCTATCTGGAGCAAAACATGTGGAATCGATTTTTGGTCATGATCGTTGTTGTGTCTGCCATCGCGGCCTATGGTTCGCTGGCATTGCCCGCTGATGGCGGGTCGTCCGGATTTAGTGGTTGTGCGTACAAACTGACCCCATTGCCACCGCAGAATCAGAGGTGCCGCAGTTTTCCCGCTTTTATTCAGACATGTCCCGATTGCGGTCCCACCACTGAAGAAGAGGTTCAGGACTTCACGGAGTATTCTCAGAGGCAGCAAACGGTGCCTGAACCCGGCTACGACTCAGCAGGTGCGATCGTTATGCCATGTTTGAGAACCGTCTCTTGTACCGAAAATGTGAAGCAGGACTTTGATTGTACTCGAGTTGGAGGAGAATTAAGCACTACGCGGGCCTGTACGCCGACTTCAGAAAACCGTTATTGTCGGGCCTGGATCAGTACTCCACAACAACAATGGAACGTGTACAACTACGAATTGTGGCCGTGCATCGCTGGCATGTGACCGTTCATTCCAGGTCCGATTGAAGCCCCCCTGATGAGTTCGGCCGTAGGAGTTCAGGTTTGAGCCTGTCTTGGGGCTCGCAGTGCAGATTCGCCCAGCGCGGTCGAAGCAGCCTTCAGTCTGAACTCAACAGTCGAGGTCGCAACTCAGTCGTATCGCATGTCCGTGGAGATTCCAGTGAACCTATCTGTCTGGCGAAGGCGGTTATTCGGAGCTTTGATGCTGGTGTTGCTGATGCAGGCGGGTGTCTGGGCCGCCGATGGCACACCCTTGGGGCGTGCCGAAGCTTCGGCTCTGTTGACTCGCCTCGCAGAGGAGTGGGAACAAGCCTCCAAGAAGTTAGGAAACTTTGCGGGGGAGGTGAACATCGAACAGCACATGCACATGCATTTTGTCGAAATTGAAAATGCATCACTGAAGACAAGGGATGATCCCCTCATGGAAAGAGTTGAGGGCAGCTTCGAGGATACTCAGTTTGCCAAAGTGCAATTCAAATCTAATGCCACAGGCGGCAACATCTGGTGCCGCTGGACAGAAGTGAAACCGAGGAGATGGAGCAACACAGTCGATGGACTGGTAGTCCGCGAAGGGAGACCCGACTTGTCTTCGCTCTGCGTGGTCAACGAACACGACTATTTTTACTACTCATCGGAATCTGCTGTCGGATCCATTGGAGGAGTCTTGCAATCGGACCTCATCCGGCTGGATATCAAAGAACACCGAAATCGGCACGGTGGGGGACGGACGCTGATCGTCGCGGATGATGCAAAACAGGCGAAGCCGTTGATGCCCAGAGCTTATGTCTTTAACGCCGCGGCGTTATTGGAGATCGGCGGGAATCCGATCGGACCTTATCTCTCTAAGAGAGCAAACTCGGCATCGGGCGGCAAAGATTGCGACGTGTTCTCTATTCAGAATAGTGGTACAGAACAGCCGGATATTCTGACAGGGCCAGCGCGCACTCTGGGTGGTTAAGGCAATCTGGGTGGA
>JAYTFV010000177.1:0-3899 GCA_043734065.1 Planctomycetota bacterium | reverse complement strand
CCCCTTCGTCAAGCTCCGGTGGTTTCGGGGGAGCCAAGGTCCGCGACATCGACGATGACAAGGATGTCTATGCCACCGGTCTCCGCAACGCCGGCAACGAGGCTCTGTACTGCCGCGGCAAGCTGTGGGTCACCCCGCAGACATCGCAGCTCGACCTCCAGAAGGATGCCGCGAAGATCCAGATCATCGAACGCTTCAGCGACGACTACTTCCAACTGGTCGCCGCCAACACGTCGTCGGAAAACCAGGTTCTGTGCAGCCAACGTCCCGACGAACAACTGCTGGTCGAACTGCGCGGGCAGGCGTACTTGGTGAAGTAGGCGGTGCCGTGCACGACTGAGGGGAGACATAGGACCGACGATTCGTCGTTCGCCCGAAGTCCACTGAGTTCTCTTGTTTGCTCCATCATTCGAATGCCAGACACAAGCGTCTTCGCCAGCGAACCAACCCCAACGACCAAGGACCACATCATGCCAGCACGTCATGCCCTCACCACGGCACTCTGCCTGATCCTGCTGGCCTCGCGGTTGTCCGCCGACGATGTGCCTGCGACACCGAAACCGGCTGACCGCGCGAAGGTGCTCGTCACGGCGCGGGACCAGGGGCTGGACTGGCTCACGAAACATCAGGCGGCGGATGGATCGTGGGGGCAGACCTACACCGTTGCCGTCACCAGTTTCGCCTGTCTGTCGTCGCTGTCGGCCTCGGATGAACCGTTCACCGGAGAGCGTGGGCAAATGCTGGTCAAGGGGCTGAAGTATCTGCTCACCAAGCAGACCGAGGGGAGCTTCGAGCCGCAGGGCCATTCGTGGATTCACGGCCAGGGCTTCGCCACGCTCGCGCTGTCGGAGGCGTATGGCCGGTCGCTGTTCGTCAACACCAAACCGGACATCGACACCGAGACGCTGAAGAGCGTCGTGGCTCAGGCAGTGAAAGTCATCGCCACGAACCAATCGACATCGGGCGGTTGGTGGTACACCCCCGGTTCGCCCGGCCAGCACGAAGGCTCGACCACCGTCTGCGCGGTCCAGGCGCTGGTATCGGCGGGCAACTATGGCATCGAGATCGACAAGAAGGTGCTGGCGAAGGGCTTTGAATACCTGAAGAAGTGCCAGAACGAAGACGGCGGCTTCGATTATCAGCTCGGCGACGCGGACAGCATGAAAGAAGGCACCGCCGCCGGTGTCTCGACGCTGGGACTGATGAAGAAGTTCGACTATCAGGTGATGATCAACGGCTACAAGTTCCTGCTGAATCTGACACCCGCCGGCATCAGCCGCGAACGGTTCCCGTACTACGGTCACTTCTACGGCTGCATGGGGATGCAGTTGCTGGGGCAGGAGTTCAAGGGCGACGCCGAATTTCGCGAGCAGACCGGCGCGTACATCTCTGCCGCGCAGACCGACGTGTTGTCGTGGCAGACGCCGGACGGCTCGTGGCCCGTCAAAGGCTGGATGGCCGACGGCGGCGGAGAAACCCAACCCTACGCCACAGCCTTCGCCACGCTGATCCTGTCCGTCCCCGAAGGCCGCCTCAGCATCTACAACCGCACGCCGACAAAACTCCCCCAGTGAGCGTTACACGACGAACGGCCACCCCCGCCTCTCCCGCCTGATGGCCCTGGCCATCCGGTTCGAACAGCTGATCCGCGACGGCACCGTCCACGACCAAGCCGACCTCGCCCGCCTCGCCCACATCAGCCGCGCCCGGGTCACGCAGATCATGGACCTGCTGCTGCTCGCTTCGGGGATTCAGGAGGAGATACTGTTCCTGCCACCGGTGACAGAAGGGAAGGATTCGATCACTGAAAGGGAACTGAGGCCCATCGCGTCGAAATCTGACTGGAAATACCAGAACCGTTTTTGGAAAAGCATGCTACCCAAAGAATGACTTTCGAAATCCATTTCCTGTCTTGCCGAGAGAATCGTACGTGCCACCCCAGAAGCGGGTTTGAATTCGTTCACCCAAGTCATAGACTAAGGGCTCGTAACGGAAATGCCGGTCCAGGCTGTCCAACCGCAGAGTCGCTCGATCAGGATGATCATGCCGCGAAAACCCCTGAAGTTCGTTTCGCTCTTCAGCGGCTGTGGCGGTATGGATCTAGGTTTCGAGCAAGCTGGCTTCGAGGGGGTGCTGGCTTGCGACATCGACGCTACGTCGATCGCGGTACACAACGCAAATCTCAAGACTCCTGGGCTGACAGTCGATCTGAGTTCGGCCACTCCCAGTTGTCTATTGGAGTCGCGTCCTGATGTTGTCATCGCAGGGCCTCCCTGTCAGGGGTTTTCTACGCTCGGAAAGCGACTGATGGCGGACCCTCGAAATTCGCTGATTTTGGCCGCAGCAAGGCATGCCGTGGCAATCAAGCCAAAGATGGTCGTCTTGGAGAATGTCTCTGGAGCCATCTCGGGAGCGCATGGCGCTTACTGGCGCGAGGCTGAGCAGATATTGACATCAGCGGGATTCACCACAGCGACACACCCCATCGTCTCGGCGAACTATGGTGTACCGCAGATTCGTAGGCGTGTCTTGCTTGTTGCATGGCAGGGCAAAGACCGAATGTGCCAAATGCCTCAGCCAACAAAGTCAGTTACGCTGCGAGAGTCGCTGCAGGGCATGTACGGTACAGTCAACCATGAGCCTCGTAGGCTTCAACAGGGCACCTCGGATCTACTGATCGCAAAGAGAATTGGACCTAACCAGAAACTGTGCAATGTTCGTGGCGGTGACCGAGCAGTTGCGACGTGGGAAATCCCGAACGTGTTCGGTGAAATCAGCGACTTTGAGCGAGAAGTCCTGTTGGCCATTCAAAAGCTTCGGAGACAACTCCGACTGCGAGACCATGGCGATGCCGATCCACAGTTGGTTGATGATGTATCCGCCGAAGTCGGTCGAGATGTGAAACGCCCAGTACGAAGGCTTCTTGTTGCAGGGTATCTGAGGCAAATCGACGATAGAATCGACCTGGCCCACACATTCAACGGTAAGTACCGAAGACTTTCATGGGAGCACTTGGCTCCAGCTGTAGATACCAGATTCGGAGAACCCCGGTACTTCCTTCATCCAGAAGAACACCGAGGATTGTCGGTCCGCGAGGCAGCCCGTATTCAGGGATTTCCGGACTCATTTGAGTTCTCTGGCTCACGCAATGCACAATATCGGATGGTCGGCAATGCCGTTCCGCCACCGCTAGCCAAGCAGATTGGCCTTGCGATTCGAAACATGATAACCTGAGCGGAGGAATACGATATGGCTAAGGCTAGGGCACGATTTCGTCGACTCCACGAACTTGTTGGTGAATGGACCTCGTCCTCCGGTCCAACTCAAAGGTTCTCGCGGACACGCGACCTTCTACAATACCTGCAAGGGGAACTCTACAATCAGTTTCAACCGGGCACAGACAAACCTCCGTTCGTCGAACGCCTTGAGGCGTGGATTCAGAATGTGAGTAACTCCTCAGATCAGCAGTGCCTCTTTTCATTTGTGCCTTGGATCTTATTCGTCGGCATGAAAGAAATGCATTCCATGTACCAAGCGGCAATGACTGGCCCAATCGCACGGTGGATCATCGACGACGCCGGTTTGAAACTCGATGATGAGAATCTCGGAAACGAGTTCTCCCGTGAGGTGAAACGCACGTACTTTGGCAGCATAGCCAATATGGACATTGGCTCATTCATGAAAATCAATGGGATTCAGGGGCAATCACTCCGTGTTGCATACCGCGATCAGAACATGGTCGGCAACATTGACGCCTTCAGGCACCAGACCCAAGATTTCGATCGCTACGTTGCCGTTGAGGATATGGTCGGTACAGGGGCACAGATGGAGGAGGCCGCAAACTACCTCAAGAAACTGGCTCCCAAGCATGTGTTGTTCTGTCCGTTGATTGTCGCTCC
>JAYTFV010000176.1:0-3437 GCA_043734065.1 Planctomycetota bacterium | reverse complement strand
GTCCGTGCCAGATCGAGCCGCGTCTTCTCCCGCAGCCCCGGCACTCCGCCCGGAATGCCGAGCGTCGTCGCCACCTGCGCCCCGATCACCTCGTCCTTCCACGCATCGCGCAGCTCCATCGACGGGCTGTTATCGACCAGGACGAGCAGGTGCGACGGGAGTTTTTCATCCTTGCTGAGGACCAACACCGGCTCGAGCAACATCAACACCGCGATCAGCAGCAGGCAGGCTCGGATCCCAAACAGCGACCAGCGGGCGAATCCCCCGGTCTGCCGCGCATCCCAGCGATACACCAGCGCCAGCCCGCCGCCGACAATGGCCAGCACCGCCAGCAGCAGCAGCATCCGGTCCCCGCCCGGCAGGGAGATCCAGTCCAATGACGACCGCCCCCCCTCGGTCCACGAGGAGCGGTCCAGGCCGAACAGGATTTCCCAAAAACGCTTCATCACAACTCCGTCTTCACCGTAGGATGGGCAATCTTGCCCGTCCCCGTGCGATGACTAAGGATCGTTCGAGGAGTAACTGTCCGATTGTCGCCTTTCGCTCCGCGAAAGGCCGGTCTTTCGCGGAGCGAAAGACGACTCGTGTTTCTCGAACGGTGCTAACTCACGAACCACTGAACTGCCAATCGCTCCACCCGTGGCCCTTGGGCAACGTTCTCACTTCCGGAAGGGACGGGCAGGATTGCCCATCCTACATTGTCGGCGACTTCTCCGAAGTCACCAGTTCGACGTAACCAGCGGTGAGGTCGTTCGAACCTTACCGTGGTGTTCCAATTCAGAGTCTGCCTGACTCTGTACGTCTCCTCGCACGGCGTACGTCCAATCAGCGATTTCGGAGAAATCGCCGACAATCACCGTCTCCGATCAATCCAGGCGGCCAACAGTGTCTCCACGATCAACAACCCCAGCAGCACGCGCACCACGTACCGCCAGAGTTCCGACCCGGCTGCGGAGATGTCCAGAGCCTCGCCCGAGACATGCACGATCTGCGGCACGAGTTTGCCCAGGAACACGCGGAATGCCTCATCGGTGAGCTTCACCAGTCGGCTGTCGCGGTTGTCGGGACTGACGGCGAATTCGCGTTTGACCGGTTCGCCGGTCGGGCCTTTCCAACTCACGCGATAGATCCCGGCCTTGAACGTCTCCGGCGAATCGAGCCGGGGGTTCGTCATCGTCCGATCGAGCGGCGTCACGAGCGCCGCAGCCCGGCCCGGCAGTGTCAGATCGACATTCGCCGGGGCTGAGTTCTTCTCGAACGGATACCGCAGCGGCTCGCCCGCGGTGAGGTTCTCCCAGCGAGCGACCTGCGAGGCGACCGACTGCGTGGCCAGCCGGGTGGCGAGTACGAAGCTCCCCTCGGTCGGCCAGTCGCTCCAACTGCGATCGGCTGTGACGGTCCAGAGCAGGACACGTCCCTCGCCGAACCTCTTCTCGATGAGGGCGGGGGATTGATTGAGGTCGTTCCAGCGGGCGAGGACATGGACCTTGGGGTCGTCGTCCGAGGTGATGACGCCCTGAATGCGGCGCGGGCGGATGCGAGACAGAGCTTGGGGGTTCAGGCGATTGAGCATGGCCAGCGGGGAATCGCTGGAGGCTTCCATGATGAGTCCCTTGATCTCGACATCGCGCGGGACATCGAGTTTGGCGGGGAGCAGACCGTCGCCGTTCTTATAGAGCAGCCCGTTGTAGACCTCGGGATCGATCTGATCGCCGGGATAGATCATCAGGCCCATCCCGGCTTGGACCAGTTGTTCCAAGTCCTTGACCCGCTCGGCAGGCAAAGCGTCGACGTTGGCCAGGATCACGACATCGGGACTGGCCAGCGGCTCGCGAATCCACTCCGTACTCACCGATTGCGTGGCGTTCCAAGGGGCGTTTCCGGCAGTCATCGCAATGGCGACGAAATCGGTTTCCCCGTCGAAGGGGTTCACGCCGGGGTCGCCGTCGACGAGCGCCAGATCGATGGCGCGACGCACATCGACCATCAAATGCCGCGTGTTGTCGGCGTTGATCGCATCGCCGGGAATCGACAGCGAGAGCTGATGCTGGCCAGGGGACTCGAAGGTGACTTGCAGCGGGACATCGACGGAGGCGTTGGTCCCGACCTCGGGGAGTTCGATCCCCTGCTCGACGCCATCGACCTTGAGGACCGCATTCTGCGCGGGGAGAGCCTCGGCCCCGTCGTTGCGAATCTTGGCCATGAACCGGGCCGGGGTGTCGACCAGCACGACCGGCTCGACCCGATCGAGAGTCTCCAGCACGCGGTTCCCAGCAGGCTCGGCCCCCGTATCAAACACGCGGAGCGTCACCTCGTCGGCGGCCCAGCGATCACAGATCTCGCCGACCTCTGGCGTCCAGCCCGCCTCCCACAAATCGGTGACGAGCATCACCTCCTTTATCTGGAACACGGCTGACTTCAAATGATCGTCGACGGCCCCCAGCGTCGACGCCCACGCACTCCCCGCATCGACCGGCTCCAGCTTCTCCAGCCGCCCGAGCAGTTCCGCCAGCGACGACTCGTCGAGTTGAGCCTGCCGCACGAGTGGGTCATGCGGATGCGACGAGGTGATGACCGTCACGCTGTCCTGCGACCCGATCTGCCGCATGATTTCGGCCGCTGTGCGGCGAGCGCGGTCGAAGGTCATCGAGGTCGCGGGCTTGTGGCCCATGCTCAGCGAATCGTCCAGCACGATGACGCGGCTGGCCCGTCCCGAGAGCCGCAGCATCCCGGCGAGGTTGGTCCCTTTCCCGACCGGCCGCGCGATGGCAAAGATCAGGGCCATGACGGCCAGCGTGCGCAGCGCCAGCAATATCCACTGTTCTATCTCTAGCCGCCGACGATTCGTCTTAATCGTCAGCTTGAGGTATTTCATCGGAGCCCAGTCGACCCGGATGAACCGCTTGCGGTTCAGCAGGTGGATGATGATCGGCGCACTGGCAAGCAGCAGACCGAACAACAGGCTGGGGAGGAGGAAGGACATGGAGGGTGGTTAGCGAGCGGCAGACGTGAGTCTGTCGAGTGAGGGAGATGGGGAGATGGGGAGATGGGGAGAATTAGCCGTCGGGCTTGGTCGACGGTTTCGGGGGACTGTCGGGAACGCTGCTCTCTTCGGCTCGGCCCAGGCCGGACATGCGGCCTCGGTGGCGGGTGGGGCCGGAGAGTTGCCGCGCGTGCAGGAAATGGCTGAGCTTAATGCCGAGGTTCTCGTCGGTGAGGATTTGTAGGTAGTCGATCCCGGCGTACTGGCAGCGGGTGCGGACCTCGCCGATGAACGCTTCCATCGCGGCCTGGTACGCCTCGCGGAAGGCCCACGGCTCGGCGAAGAGTTCTTCGGTGCCCTCGATGTCATGGAACAGCACCGAATCGTCGAAGGGGAGTTCGATCTCGTCGGTATCCAGCACCTGCAGGATCAATATCTCATGGCCCTGGTGCTG
>JAYTFV010000175.1:0-13037 GCA_043734065.1 Planctomycetota bacterium | reverse complement strand
GCCTACCTCAAGTATCGCAGCCTGCGCGGGCATGGACCATCCGCCAATCTGAACTCGGTGACGCCAGTTCCCTGCGATGTCCTCCGGGTGGACCGGGAGGGCGTTCATGCGTGAGTCTCAGATCCGATTCCGGGGACCGGTGATCCGGCCCGTCTCCCCGGAAGTTCAGGGCCCCCTTCCTGCTCCCGAACGGATGCTCTCGTGAACGAATTCTACCTGATGTTGACGGGGGGAGTGATCCTGGGATCACTGCTGTGGTCCTACCGGCGCACTCGCGACCCCATGTCGCCGTTGATCACCTTCGCACCAATGCTCTTTTACGTCTATGTTTACCACCCGTTTGTGATCATGGGGAGTGAAGGCTTGAACCGGTTCTTTCCCGACCCGGAAGACATCGAGTACGCGCTGCTCGTCAACTTGGTCAGCATCACCGCGTTTTGTGGGGGAGCCAGTTACCAACGGGCAAAGTCAGGTGACATCCGACGCTTTCAGATTCTGGAACAGGATGTCAGCCCGCGCGTCAGGCAACGGTTCTTCAACCTGTCTGTGATCCTGGGCACAATGTCCTTTGTCTCCTTCTGGTGGTTGGTGTTTCAATCGGGTGGACCGATGCTGATGCTGAAGCATCCCAAGCCGTTTTTTGCATCGGCTTCGGGATACATTGGTGAGATGCCCATGCTCACCTTCCCGGCGATCATGCTCCTCGCGGCGGCGTGGCAGGGGCGACGACTCAGCCTGGGACGATTCCTGTTCGCCCTCTACATCGCCTCACCGCAGATCTCCTGGGCGATTCTGGGCAAGCGACGTGGGACGATCTTTCTCATCGCAGCGGCGCTCGCGGCCTTCTGGTATCTCGTCAGAAACAAACGCCCCAACTGGAAAGTCATCCTCGGTGGCGTCGGGATACTGGGTCTGTTGCTGCTCTTCGTGACTGTCAATCGCAGGCATGGAAACAGCATGAATTTTGGGGGAAACTCACAGTCCAGGCTGAGTGATGCACTCTCGGGCAACACCTTGAAAGAGGGTGATGAATTCGTTTCGGCCACAGGGATGGTTCTGACCAGTGCATATTTCAACCACCATTATTGGGGGAAGCGATTCTTTGCGATATTCTTCATTCGTCCGATCCCCAGTTTTCTCTGGGAGTCAAAATGGAAGGATTTCGGCCTGATCGGTTTGCAAACTGCACCGGGCCTGGGAGGAATGAGTATCATCCAATGGCGACAGGTTGTTGGTTTTGAACCTACGTCCGGGAATGCCGGTGGGTTCGTGGCCGATGCGTACCTGGAATGGTCGTGGGGAGGGGCTCTCGCGTGTTACGCCCTGGGCTTCGGATTCAGTTGGCTGTGGAAAAGATGGGTGACCCGAGGGGGAGTTTGGACAGTGCTCTATGTCGAGGCCATGATTCTGACGGTCTTCCTCCCGTCTCAGAGCCTGGGGGCCTGGGGCTATCGCTTTGCTCTGCTGGCGGTCCCGACCGCCCTTGTTTTTCGCTATCTGTTGCCCAAAAAATCACGGGGGCCATTCGCGTCCTCGCCATCCCCGCTCTCCATACAGACATTTTGACTTCCCCAACTTCTCCAGTGCCTGTCATGCCTTCCGTCTGGGTTCTCACCAATGCGCCCAGTCCTTATCAGGTGGAACTGTTCACCGCCGTGGCCGAGAGATCGGACATGCACCTTGATGTCCGGTTCCTGCGTGACACCCAGAATCCCGGCCCCGCCCGCCTATTCCCCCATCACATCTGTCGGACCTGGCTGGCTTTGACGACGGGTGATGAACTGCGACTGCATGGACATCCGATTCGAGAGGCTGCCTTCGGGCAGTACGATCTGTACATCCTCTCGGGGCTGTACACGAGCATGACGTTTCTGACCTGTGCCGGGATTCTGCACTGCCGGGGTCGGAAGTGGGCTCTCTGGTGGGAACGTCCGCGCACCTCAGCTCCCGCGTCCCAGAGGTCATGGCCCGGACGTTGGCTGCACGGCATCAAGGACTCGGTCCGCAATTGGTTACTCCAGTCCGCCGATCTCGTCATCGGCATCGGTTCCGCAGCTGTGCGTGAATTCGAGGCACTGGGCGTTCCACCGTCACGACTGAAGATGCTGCCGTACTGCTGTGATGTGTCGCGGTTTGCCGCGGTGTCGACCGCATCCCGTGATCGCGTACGCCGCGACCTCGGGTGGGCGGATCGCTTCGTGTTTCTGTTCTCGGGTCAGATGATCCCCCGCAAGGGAGTCGATGTCCTGCTGCGTGCGTTCATCCGGCTGGCCGAAACGCACGACGATGTCGCTCTGCTGCTGCTGGGAGAAGGCCGCGACCGGTCAGCACTCGAATCGCTGGTTCCCGAATGGCTCAGACCCCGCATCCGCTTCCTGGGTCACATCCCGCAGGCCCAACTCCCGGAACACTTCGCAGCGGCGGATGTCTTCGCGTTCCCTTCGCGTCACGACGGGTGGGCGGTGGTGTTGAATGAAGCGTGCGGAGCCGGGTTGCCGATCATCGCGACGCACCAGACGGGGGCAGCGCACGACCTCGTGCGCGAGGGCGAGAACGGGTTCCGGATTGAGGCCGATGATGTCGAGGCCCTCACGACCGCCATGCACTGGTGTGCCACGCACCGCGATCAACTCCCCGCGATGGGACGTCGGTCCCGGGAACTGGTGGCCCCGTTCAGTACGGTTCAAGGCGCTCAGACCTTTGTCGAACATGTGCAGAGCTGCCTGAGTACTCCCTAAGTCCGACAATGTCGGCGATTTCTCCGAAATCGCCGGTGCGATTGTCGCCTTTCGTTCCGCAAAAGGACGTTCTTTCGCGGAGCGAAAGACGACAGTCGGTGATGCCTCGCTTCTCACCTTCATCGACTCCCGCACGCCCCACGCTTCTTCCGCTCACACCTCATGTCCTTCGCTCCATCCACCAGTAGACTCATCGCACCAGCGACTTCGCAGAAGTCGCCGACGATCAAACCCATATTCGTCGTCGGCGGGTTGTACTCGCTCTCCAACGGAGTCGCGTGGATCATGCGCGATCTCGCTGCCGCTCTCGGGCGGGCGGGTTCGCCCGTCGATGTCTACGGGGCCGACTGCTGGGGGCGGGGAGCGGGATCGGTCGGGCACATCTTCGAGCCGCCGAGTCGCTGGATCACGGCGCGGGGACTGTGGCTGGGAGGGCTGTCTTACTCCCCCGGCTTGAAATCGGCTATCGCGCGCGGAGTCGCACAAGCCGACATCGTTCATAACCACAGCGTGTGGATGCTCCCCAACAGCTACAGTTCGCGGGCCGCAAAGCGACACCACAAACCAGTGGTGATCACTGCGCATGGAGCGATCGAGCCGTGGGCCGTGCGGAACTCAGGCTGGAAGAAGAAGCTGGTCGGGGCGTGGTTCCAGAACCGCGACCTGCAGCGGGCGAGTTGCCTCATCGTGAACAACGTGACCGAGATCGACGGGATTCGCCAGTACGGTTTGCAGAACCCGATCGCGGTGATTCCGAATGGTGTGCATCTGCCGGAATTCGATCCGCCCGCCTCTCGGGAGACGTTTCTCGCTCGTTTTCCTGAGACGCGGGGCAAGCGACTCGGCCTGTTCATGGCTCGTGTGCATGAGAAGAAGGGGCTGGGTCATCTGCTGCCCGCGTTCGCCACCGCCGCGCAGTCCGACCTGGACTGGCACCTCGTCATCGCGGGACCGGATGGCGGATATCTGGCCCGCGCTCAATCGCTCGTCGAACAATACGGCCTCAGCCAGCGAGTTACGTTCACCGGAGCCTTGCAGGGAGAACTCAAAGCCTCTGCCCGCGCTGCCGCCCAGGTGTTCCTCCAACCCTCGTTCTCCGAGGGGTTCAGCATGGCGATCCTGGAGGCCCTGGCCTGCCGCCTGCCGGTGTTGCTCACTCCCGGTTGCAACTTCCCGGAAGCCGTCGTGGTCGGAGCTGCGGTCTCGGTGGAGCCGAACATCGCCGACACCACGCGCGGGTTGCAGGAACTCCTCGCGAAGTCCCCTAACGAACTGCGAGCAATGGGTAATCGCGGGCGAGAACTGGTCGAGTCGCGCTACCAGTGGGACACGGTCGCGCAAGACACACTCACCCTCTACCGCTGGCTGATCAACGGCGGCCCGACCCCGGAGTGCGTGGTAACGTAACGTCGGCGATTTCTCCGAAATCGCTGGTTTGACTCACGCAACTGCGGTCGCCATGCTACATCAGAGAGCCATCTTCGTTCCACTGACATGTCATTCGATACTCACACGGATCGTCACATCCATTCATCGACTTCGGAGAAGTCGCCGACACTGATGACCCCCGTCACTGTCATCGTCCTCACTCACCATGAGGAGCCGAACATCTTCGACTGCCTCCGCTCCGTGGCGTGGGCCGAGGACGTGATCGTGGTCGACTCCGGCAGCACCGATGCCACGCTGGCCGAGGCCACTCGCGCCCGGCCCGACGTGCGCACATTCACCCATCCGTTCCAGGACTTCGGCGACCAGCGCAACTGGGCTCTCGACCAGACCGCTCCCCGCCACGAGTGGGTGTTGTTCCTCGATGCCGATGAGCGCTGCACTCCCGAACTCGCGGCCTCGATTCACACGGCCATCTCTCGCAACAGCCAGACCGTCGGCTACTACCTGTGCTACAAGAACTTCTTCCTCGGCACATGGCTCAAACGCTGCACCCGTTTCCCGACCTGGCAACTGCGGCTGCTCAAACGCGGCGAGGTTCGCTATGAGAAGATGGGTCACGGCCAGCGCGAGGTCACGACCGGGCCGCTCGATTACCTCCAGGAACCGTACGACCATTATGGGTTCAGCCAGGGCGTCGCGCACTGGATCGCCCGGCACAACACGTACTCCAGCGAAGAGATCGGCCTGATCCTCCAGCTGCGAACGCAACCGCTGGCGCTCAGAGACCTGCGAAGTTCCGACCGGGTCGCCCGCACCCGTTGCCTGAAGCGCATCGCTTCCCGGCTCCCGTGTCGCCCACTCATTGGCTTCTGCTACCTCTACATCTGGAAGCGAGGCTTCCTGGACGGATACGCCGGATTGATGTTCTGCCTGCTGCGACTCACGCATGAGCTTCACATGGTGGTGAAGCTGGCGGAGAGGAGAGCTGTCAGCGGTCAGCCATCAGCCATCAGCCATCAGCCAGAACAGTTCCGCCGGTTCCTAACCACTCATCCCTCACCCCTCACCCCTCCTCCTCCCCCCACTCACCATGCTCCGTGAACGCCTCAAGTGGCTCCTGTACCCCGGTCTCAACCTGAATGGGAGACTGCGCTATGGCTTTCTCCCCAAGCAATTCGGACGCCCCCAGAATGGAGAGGAACGGCTCGTGCTGGATGCCGGATGCGGCAACGGGATGCTCGCCTACCAAGCCTACAAGCTGGGGAACAAGGTGCTCGGCGTCTCGATCAAAGATGAGGTGATCCGCGACAAGAAGCTCTTCAACGAGCACCTCGGCATCCCGGAGGACCGGCTGGAGTTCCGCGATGTGAACCTCTACGAGATCGAATCGCTCAACCTCAAGTTCGACGAGATCATCTGCTGCGAGGTCATGGAACACATCAAAGGCGACGAGCAAGTCAGTCGCAGCTTCTTCAACATCCTCAAGCCGGGTGGCGTGCTGCACATCTGCTGCCCGAACTCCGAGCACCCGATCAACGTCAATTACCCGCTTGACCCACACGAGACCGGTGGTCACGTGCGAGCCGGGTACACGCACGCGACGTTCAAGCAACTGCTGGAGCCGATTGGGTTCCAGGTCTCCGAACCGATCGGCCTGGGTGGCCCGATTCGCGAGGCGTGCAACCAGCAGATCACCAACATCCAACTCATCGGCGGCCTCAAACTGGGCATCCCGCTGTTCTTCCTGCTCGCTCCGTTCGCCGCTTTGGATGGGGCCCATCCGAAAGTCCCGTTCAGCATCTACGTGAAGGCCACCAAGCCGTAACGTCGGCGATTTCTCCGAAATCGACGGTTCGACTCCCGCATTGCCGTTTGACATCCTCCACAACTCACACACAACCGTGTCCGCCCCCTCTCTCATTTCTGTCGTGACCGTCCTACCACGTCGAACCGCCGATTTCGGAGAAATCGGCGACGCACGATGAAAATCCTCGTCGCTCAAATCGGTGCCCGTCGCCATTACGCTGTCCCTGCGGCCCTCGAACGAGCCGGGCTGCTGGAGGCGCTCGTGACGGATGTGTGTGCCAGCGACCCGTGGGTCAGGCGATTGGGAAGCGTGATCCCCTCATCGGTGAAGAGCGGCAAGCTCCGCAGCCTGTTCGATCGTCAACCGATCGGCGTTCCCGATTCCAAAGTGCATTGCCTCTGGCCCACCACGATTCGTTCGCAACTGGCCCGCCAGTTGCAAGGTCATTCCCCGCCGGGTCAATACGCCCGTTGGGTGACTCAGAACGAGGAGTTCGGTCGAGCGGTCGTGAAGCAAGGATTCGGCTCTGCGACAGCGGTGTATGGATTCAATGCCGCGTCGGTCGAGATCTTCGAAGCGGCCCGATCGCGCGGGTTGAAGTGCATCCTCGACATGACGATTGCCCCGCTGGAGGTGATCGAACGCCTGCTGACGGAGGAGCGGCAGCGGTTTCCGCACCTCGAAATCGGGACCAGCCTGCCCGACTCGCCCGAGGCATTGATCGCCCGCGAACGCCGCGAATGGGAACTGGCGGACTTGATTCTGTGCGGGTCGGAGTACGTGGCCGACACCCTGGCTGAAGTCGGCGTTCCGGCCTCGAAGTGCCGCGTCGTCCGCTGGGGGTACTCGGGTCCGTGCGTGCCGACCGACCGGTCCCAGCGCAGCGGCCCGCTTCGCGTACTCATGGCCGGGACGGTCGAACTGCGGAAGGGGGTGCCCTACGCGCTGGAGGCCGCCCGGTTGCTGGCCGACGCCCGGTATCACTTCCGCTTCGTCGGCCCGGTGCGTCTCAATCCGCGTCTTCTTGCAGAACAGTTCACCAACAACATCCGGGGAACAACCATCGAGTTCGCCGGCCCAGTGCCGCGTTCCGAGATGACCCACGAATACCAGCAGGCCGACGTGCTGCTGCACCCCTCACTGGCCGAAGGCTCTGCCAACGTCTGCTACGAAGCCCTGGCCCACGGGTTGCCCGTGATCGCCACTCCGAACGCCGGGTCGGCTGTCTCGGATGGAGTGGATGGATTCCTCATCCCGATTCGTGATCCCGAGGCGATCGCCCGTTGTCTATTGAGCCTCACGGAGTCGAACAGCCGACATCCGATGGGGATCGCAGCCGCCAAGACTGCGTCTCATTGGACCCGTGATTGCTATGCCGAAGAACTCGGATCGGTACTCCAAGTCCTGACCTCGAACAACGCTACGGCATGACCTCCACTCTCGCCTCAGAGATTCCGTTGCACTTCCTGATCCGCGCCCCATTCGCGGACGAATTGGAGCGACTTCGCGCTGAAGGCGTGGATGCTCATTGGGAGACATTTTCTGAAGGACCGGAAGCGTGGTCACTACAGACTTACCTGCACGCGTTTCGATCAGGCTGGAATGTGACCGCGGGAACGGAACTCTTACGGGGGGCCATCAATCTGGCACATGTGGCGACTTTGAACGCATTCCAATCTCGCCCGGAGGATCTCATCGTTGGTATTCGAGCCGACTATCGTCCCTCACTCTTTGCCGACTGTCAGGTCGTCCAGAATCACATGCAATCCGGGCACCGATCCTTCTGGATTCCCCACTGGAGCCAACCGGGGATTATCCCTCGATCCGTCTTGAGAACCGGTTTCATTCGGGCAGCCTACTTTGGTCGCGAATACTACCTCCAAGGTGGCCATCATCGCTGGCGCGACTCCCTGCAACGGTTCGGAATCACATTCGATTGTCCTCCCGCGCATCTCTGGAATGATTACAGCCAAGTCGATTTGATCATCGCGATTCGATCGTTCGATGCGTATCCCTATCCTCGGAAGCCGCCCACCAAATTGCTCAACGCCTGGATTGCTGGAGTCCCCGCGCTGGTCGGACCGGAATCCGCATACACCCAAATCGGGCAGGCAGGCCGGGACTATCTCGTCGCTCATACATTTGAGGAGGCCCTGGATCATGTGGCACGACTGCAAGCCGATCAAGCCCTGTATACAGCACTTGTCGAATCGGGCTTTCAGAGAGCACAGGAGTTCACCCGAGAGAAGACTTTGGCCGTCTGGGAAGAACTCATTTCCACGCAGTTGGTTCCATTGTGGGACCAGTTCCGACGCCCGAGTCTGACGCGTCGGTTTCATTGGCTGTGTCGAAATACAGTCGGCGGATTGCGTGCGTTCGGAGTCCACGCGACACGCTGCTTGTTTGGCAATCGACCACTGTCCCGATAACAGTTCCACGAGGCATTTCCATGTTCCGCAAACTCGCGAAGCGCTATTTCCCCGCCTGGACGACCACGCTTCGGGCGTGTCAGATCCTGACCCGCGAGACCGGACTGCTCCGCAGTTGCCGCGAAGGTCAATGCGTCGATGCGAAAGGAGAGTGCCTCCCCTGGTACACCTATCCGGCCATTGAAATGCTGAACCAGTGGGACTTTCGGAAGTGCGATGTCTTCGAATACGGCAGCGGGAACTCGACCCTGTACTGGTCGCAGCGGGCCGCGAATGTGTTTGCCGTCGAGGAGAACGCGGACTGGCATTCGCGAACCGCGAACCGCATCCCCGCGAACGCCAAGTGCCAGCTCGCCAGAACGCAGTCGGAATACATTGACGCTCCGCGCCGCCTGGACCGTCTGTTCGATGTCGTCGTCGTCGACGGTCGGCTGCGCGAGGCCTGCTGCCGCGTGGCCCTGAAAGTCCTGCGTCCCGGCGGGCTGATCATTCTCGACAATTCCGACTGGTATCACTCCGCCGCCCGAGTGCTGCAGGACTCGGACCTGATCGAGATGGACTTCACCGGATTCAGTCCCCTCAACGCCTTCTGTTTCACCACGTCATTCTTTGTGCATCGAGAGTTTCGGATGCCCTCCCGGTCCGATCGACGCCCCGCTCCGGGCGTAGGGTCTGTGTCCCTGACTCGGGAGGACAGGGAGGACGCGGTCTATTTTGAGCGAGCCTGACCCCCGCACAGCCCGCGCGTTGGTGACAACCGGGCAGCGGTCCCCATCCACGAGTGCCCCGCCCCGCAGGAACAATACGATGTTTTCGAAACTGCTTGGTGCCTGGAATCGCCGCTCTCTCCCGGTGTCGTGGGAGGGACTCCGCCGCATTAAGTGCTGCTACTCGCAATACGGAGAAGATGCACTCATCGGCGTCATCACCCGCTCTCGAGACCAGCCCGGAGTCTATGTGGATGTGGGCTGTTTCGAACCGATTTCGCTCTCCAACACGTACATGCTGTATCGTCAGGGCTGGCAGGGAATCGCGATCGACCCGAACGCGGACATGGCTCCGCTATGGCGCAGACACCGGCCTCGCGACAAGTTCATCTGCAGCGCCGTGGGCGAGCAGGCCGGGCGCATGGGCTTCCGCAAGAATCCCAAATTCCCCAATGAAAGCCATCTGGATTCGACGGTCTCCGCGTTCACGGTTCCCGTCCGGCGTCTGGACGAGATTCTCGCCACTGAACTTCCGCAGGGAACTGCCATTGATGTCATGTCCATCGACTGCGAGGGATTCGATCTGTCCGTCCTGCGATCCGGCGATTTCGAGCGATTCCGCCCCCGAGTCCTCGTGGTCGAAGATCCGACGCGCGGCCAATCGGAACTGGCGGCCCATGTCCAGTCACTCGATTATACGTTGACCGGAATGACCGTCATGTCTCTGGTCTATGTCGATCGAAGATCCCCCTGATCGACGGGACAACGCTCGACCGGCGACTTCGGAGAAGTCGCCGACAATGCGCCCGAGCCAATGTCCCTCTCCGACTTTCCACGACAACTGACAACTGAATACTGCCCCTTCATGAAACAAGTCCTCCAAAATCGTAAGACCGGACAGGTCCGCGTCGTCGACGTGCCGACACCGCTGTTGCGCCCGGATGGGTTGCTGGTCCGGAACGCGGTCTCGCTGATCTCGGCGGGAACGGAGCGGGCCTCGATTGAATTGAGCCAGAAGAGCTTCGTCGGGATGGCTCGTGAGCGGCCCGATCTGGTGCAGCGGGTGCTGGACAAGCTGCGCAAGGATGGGTTCCTGGCCACGATGAATGCGGTGCGCGAGCAGTTCGATCGTGAGTTGCCGCTCGGCTACAGCGCAGCGGGACATGTGTCGGGGATCGGATCGCAAGTCACGGGGTACGAGCCGGGGCAATTGGTGTCGTGCTGCGGTGCGGGGTTTGCCTGTCACTCCGAGATGAACGCCGTGCCGCGTCTACTCTGTGCGGCAGCTCCGGCAGGTGTGACGGCGGAACAAGCGGCGTACGCCACCGTCGGTTCGATCGCCTTGCAGGGGATTCGCAACACCGATGCCCGCGTGGGAGAAACGGTGGCGGTCATCGGCCTGGGGCTGATCGGGCAGCTCGCAGTCATGCTGCTCAGGGCGAGTGGGTGCCGGGTGATTGGTCTGGATGTCTCGCCGAAGCGGGTCGAGCAAGCCCTCGCTCATGGAGCGGTCGCCGCCTTTTCTGGGGAAGGGGCGGCGATCGAAGAAGCGGTGATGCAGGCTACGCGCGGGCGCGGGGCCGACTCGGTCCTCATTACCGCCGCGACAAAGAGCAATGCCCCCGTCGAGCTGGCGGCCCGCATTGCTCGCGATCGAGCCAAAGTGGTGATGGTCGGCGTGACCGGCATGGACATTCCCCGCAATGACTACTACCACAAGGAGCTGACGTTCATCGTCTCGCGGTCGTACGGGCCGGGGCGGTACGACACGCAATTCGAGGAGCAGGGGCACGACTATCCGATCGGCTATGTCCGCTGGACGGAGCAACGCAACCTCGAAGCGTTCCTCGATCTGTGCGCTCTGGGGGCGATCCATCCAGAACAGCTCACCACGCATCGCTTCCCGATTGGCGATGCGGTGCAGGCGTATGAGATGATCCTCGAAGGGAAGGTGCCATACCTTGGCGTCTTGCTCGAATACCCCGCTGCGACGAGTGAGCCGCCCGCCTTGCGCGTGGTTCTCCGGCAGACGAGTGCCGCTCCCGTCGCGAAGTCCAACGGCACGGTCGGCGTGTCGTTCATCGGGGCCGGGAACTTTGCGCGAGGGGTGCTGCTCAAGAACTTGCAGAAGCAAACCGGCATCGAGTATCGCGGCCTCCTGACCGCCTCTGGCCAGTCGGCGGTCTCGGCCGGGAACAAGTACGGGTTCGAGTTCTGCACCTCGGAGGTGAGTGAGATCCTGAACGACCCCGGCACGGATGTGGTGTTCATCGCGACCCGCCATTCGCAGCATGCCGACCTGGTGTGTCGGGCTCTGAAGTCGGGGAAGGCCGTCTTCGTCGAGAAGCCGCTGGCCATCAACGCAGAGCAACTGGAGCAGGTCCGCTCGATACTCCATGTGAACACGGCTTCCGTCGCTCAACCCTCAACCCTCAACCCTCAACCCTCCACTTCCCACCCTCAACCCTCAACCCTCAACCCTCCACCTCTTCTCATGGTGGGGTACAACCGCCGGTTTGCTCCGATGGCGGTCCAACTCAAGCAGCACTTCGCGGGCGTGCATCCACTGAGTGTCCACTACCGCGTGAACGCCGGCACGATCCCACCAGAACACTGGTTGTCCGACCCGGCGGAGGGGGGCCGCATCATTGGCGAGGCGTGTCACTTCTTCGACTTCTTCGCGTTCTTGACCGACTCCACGCCGGTGTCGGTGGAACGCTATGCCGTCGACCGGTCGACCCTCGACGATGTGCAAGTGCTGGTGAGCTATGCCGACGGCTCAGTCGGCCACCTGACGTACACGACGACCGGAGCCAAGGCGACCAGCAAGGAACGGGTCGAAGTCTTCGGCGGCGGACGCAGCGGGATCCTCGACGACTTCCGGTCGCTGCAACTCGACACCGGGTCGAAACGAGTCCTCAATCGGCGGTCGTGGTTCTCGCAGGACAAGGGACACTCTGCAGAACTCCGAGCCTTCATCGAAGCGGTGCGCAAGGGTGGCCCGCTGCCGATCACGATGGAGAGCTTGCTGGCAACGACCGAAGTGAGCTTCATAGCTGCGAAGTAGGATGGGCAATCCTGCCCGTCCCCAAGTGTCGGGTGATGTCAGGAAACACAGAATCACATTTGTTGGATTCGACATGAAGGACGGTTCAAATGGAAACGTCCTACAACTCAAAGGACGGGCAGGATTGCCCATCCTACGACCGAGTAACTTCTCTCCTTGAACATCCTCTTCTTCTGCCACTACTTCCCCCCCGAGGTCAACGCCCCGGCGTCGCGCACGTACGAGCATGCCGTGCGTTGGGTCCAGGCCGGACATCAAGTGACCGTGGTCACATGCGTTCCGAACTGTCCCGATGGAGTCGTGTTCGCGGGGTACAAGAATCGTCTGCGGTCGCAGACAGAAATCGTCGACGGCATCCGTGTCGTGCGGGTCTGGACCTGGATTGCTCCCAACAAGGGAACGGTCGGGCGGATTCTCAACTATGTCAGTTACATGGTCAGCGCGGTCTGGTCGGCGTTGTGGCTGCCGAGGCCCGATGTGGTGGTGTCGACCTCGCCGCAGTTCTTCTGCGGCTGGGCTGGGGTGTGGTATCACTGGCTCAGGCGAGTGCCGTTTGTGCTCGAAATCCGCGACATCTGGCCCGAGTCGATCTCAGCGGTCGGGGTCATGCAGAAGGGGCTGGCCACGCGATTCCTCGAATGGCTCGAACGCCGCATGTACCTGGCCGCCGACCGCATCGTGACGGTCGGACACGGGTATCGCGATCAGATCGCCGCCAAGGTGCCGGTGGGTGATCGGATTTTCGTGGTCATGAACGGCGTCGATGCCGAGTTGTTCTCGCCGCAGCCTCGTGATGAGGCGTTCCTCTCGGCCTGGCACCTCGACGGAAAATTCGTCTGCTCGTACGTCGGCACGATCGGGATGGCCCACGGGTTGGAGGTCGTCATCCGAGCGGCTCGC
>JAYTFV010000174.1:0-5662 GCA_043734065.1 Planctomycetota bacterium | reverse complement strand
GAATGGATACCGTGAGACGCTCAATGTGATGAAAGCGTCATTCGTCGTGACGCCGGATCTCGAAGTTCCTGCCGAGCATTCGCTTCCTGCGACTGATATGAGCGGTGATGAGGGGCAGGGGATTCGCGAATATCCTCGCGAAAATCCGCAGGTGACGATCACTCCGAATCCGAATGGTTTATTTTCCTGTGAGGGGATTACCTTCAAATATCCACGAGCCTTTGAATATAAGGCCGATTTCACCAGTCCCCGTGGGAAGAAGTGGCAACTATTCGGCAACAATCTCTGCGTCAGTGTCTACGCATGTCTAGTGGATGTCGCACCTGACGGCATAGTCAACGAGTTTCGACACGACTTTAGACTCGATGACACTCACGTCAAAATCGCCAGTGCGGAGATGACGCTGGGCACTGAGACACTCAAAGGCATTTCGTTGCAAGTTCTAAAGGCTGACAAGATGGCGAAGTTGACATTGGACGTTTTTCAACTGCAGTCTCGCAGTAATCCGGAAATCATCACCACATTTAATGATAAGTTGGACAAGGATGGAAACCACTCGGAAGAATATTACAACGCGCTCGACGAGATGAAGAAGTCATTCGAGGTGAAACGGTTTCATGAACTTCATCGTAATCTTCCGCTTTCCGCGTTTGATGTCAGCGGTGATGATGTGCAGCGGCCTCGTGAGTTTCCTCACGATCCTCCACTTTCCGCGACTGAGGTGAGTGGTAAAGAGGTGCAGCAACCCCGCGAATTTCCTCGCGATCCTCCGCCCCCTACTAATACCACAAACCCGGAATGAACGGGGCGAGGTGATGGAAGTCTCCCCTCAGCTTCCAATACGGACGTGGACGCTGAAACAGGTACGCCGAGGTCGGGGCGTTCCACCCGGTCGGGTAGGTCGACGGCACGGACCACAGCCACGGAGATCGCATCGCGTTGTTGTTGACGTTTAGTGCGTTGAACCCGTTTTTGTGAAGCGGTCCGAACATCGAAGCCATGAAATCGGGCACGGGTTCAGCCGTGATGAACTGGCCGAGTTCCGCTTGCCGATTCCTGTTTCGTGTTGTGGTCGCGGGCTTCATCGCTTCAGGCTAACACAGCCAGCTTTGCTTCTCTACGGAATGAATGAGGCATGATTGGGAAAATCATTTTGCTTTCTTAAAACACCTTCCGCTGCCGCGACGACGGGATGTTGAGAGCCTTGCGGTACTTGGTCACCGTGCGTCGGGCAAGGGTGTAGCCGTGGGTTTTGAGGGCTTCAACGATGTCATCGTCGCTCATTGGGCTGGACTTGTCCTCGGCGTCGACGACTTCTTTCAGCTTAATGCGGATGATGTCCCAGGCGACATCGTCGCCGCCTTCGGTTTTGGTGCCGCCGCCGAAGAATCGCTTGAGTGGGTAGATGCCGCGCGGGGTCACGATGTACTTGTCATCGACGGCGCGGGAGACGGTCGTCACGTGGACATGGACCACGTCGGCGATGTCCTGCATCTTGAGCGGCACGATGCACTCCGGCCCCTGTTCCAGGAACTCGCTCTGGCGGTTGACGATCTCTTGCGCCACGCGCTTCAGCGTGTTGTACCGCTGAGCGATCGAGTCGATCAGCCAGCGGGCCGACTCGACCTTGCGCTTGATGAATTCCTTTGTCTTCTGGTCGGGGTTGCCCTCCAACATCCGCAGGTAGCGCTTGCTGATCCGCAACTCGGGGACGAACTCTTCGATCAGTGAGACGACCCATTGGCCGGTGTCGTCCTTCTCGACCTTGAGGTCGGGGGTCACTTGCTGCACCGACTCCTTGACGAACCCCTTGCCCGGATAAGGGTCGAGGGTTCGCATCTGCTCCATGGTCGATTTGATCTGGTCGAGCGAGTACCCGGTCTTGCGCTCGATCAGCGGCAACCGGTTCTGGAGTAGATCGTCAAAGTGGCATGAGATCAGGTTGATCATCGACTCCCGCAGCGGCGAGTCCGGCTTAATCTGGAGCAGTAAGCACTCCTTCAGATCGCGAGCTCCGATGCCTGGTGGGTCAAGCTTCTGGATCAGTCCGAGAACCTTCTCAGCCTTGGTCAGTGTCATCGTGGTGCCGAACACCTGGCACAACTCCGGCAGTGAGCTTTGCAGCCGCCCGTTGTCGTCGAGATTCTGGATCAGGTACTCGCCAAAGGCCCGCTCTTCCGGCGGCACTTCGAAGTAGTGGAACTGGTCGATCAGGTAATCGCACAAGGTCTGCGGACGGTTTTCCGCGTTCGACATCGTGTCGTGCTGGCGGTCGGAATCGGCGTCCATCTGGTTGCCGGACACTCGCGAGCCGCTGGAATAGTTGTCGTCCGGCCAGTCCTGGGAGATCTCGAGGAGCCGCTCGAAGTCGCTGGCGTTGTTGTCCTCTTTGCCCGCGACGAGTTCCTGGCGATCGATCTCGATGCGGGGGGCCACCTCGAATGGGTCGCCGCCGGTATCGACATGTTCGGAATCGAACCGGCCTTCATCGGTCTTGCGTTCGACTTGTTCGAGGCAGACGTTCTCCGCCAGCTCCTGATCGATCCGTTCCTGCAGTGCCATGAGCGGCAGCTGGAGGATTTCCATCGATTGGATCATGCGCGGCGCCAGCTTCATCTGCTGGGACATCCGCATTTGCTGAGAGACGTTCAGGTGCATGATTCAGGGGGGCAGATCGTTGAGGGCGGGAGGTTGAGGGTTGAGGGTTGAGGTGGAAAGCCCACCGGTTGCAACCGGTGGGCGTTTCTTTGGCTGAAAGCTGACCGCTGATGGTTGACAGCTTTCAAAACGATTGCCGTCCCCGCAGGGCATCGGACAGCATCTCCTTGTTGGCAAACTCTAGCACACTCCCGGTGGCAATCCCGCGAGCAAGGCGCGTAATTTGCACGGGTTGTCCCTGTACAGTGATCCCCTCGAACAGGTTGGAGATCAGAAGTGCGGTCCCGTCGCCGTCCAGTGTGGGATTCAGAGCCATGATGATCTCCGTCACTCCGTCGCGTTTGACCCGATTGACCAGTTGATCGATCGTCAGGTCCGCCGGAGTAATCCCTTCGAGCGGTGAAACCCGACCTCCCAGCACGTGGTACGTGCCGGGGAAAGCTCCCGTGGCCTCCAGCGCCGTCACGTCGCGCGGTTGCTCCACGACACAGATGTGAGTCCGGTCGCGACGCGCGTCGCGGCACACGCTGCACAACTCCTGATCGGTGAGATTGAAACACAGCGAGCAGTGCCGGACCGTCTCCTTGACCACCTTGATCGCATCGGCCAGGGCCAAGGCGTCCCGTTTGGAGCAACTGACGATATGGTTCGCCAGCCGTTCAGCAGTCTTGCGACCAATGCCGGGAAGCGAGGCGAACTCGTTCACCAGCCGCCCCACGGCGGGGCCGAAGGGGTGATCGTCACTAGGGGGGAGGCGAGGGGGCATGTGGGGGAAGGGTTTATGGTTGATGGTGGATGGTTGATGGTTGATGGTTGATCGACCGGAGTGGGACGGGCACAGTTGCCCGTCCGTGGGTGGGATTCAGAGTGAGTCTCGCTGATGGTTTCTGGCCTCTGTCTGTCGATCAACCACAAACCATCAACCATCAACCCTTCCCTCCTCAACTCACCCCGAACTTCGCCAGTATCTCTGCGGGCAGCCCGAGGGTCTTGGCGACCGACTTCATCTCGCGGGTCGCGAGGTCTTTGGCTTGGCGAAGTCCGTTGTTGATCGCCTCCAGAACGAGGGCTTCGACGCCGCTCTTGGAGCCGATCTCGTGCGGCTCGCTGGCGAATCGGACCGCCAGCACATCCATCTTGCCGGTCACCGTGACCGTGACCCGCCCGCAGGAGGATCGGCCTTCGACGGTGGCCTGGGCCAGCCGCTGCTTGACATCGCCCATCCGATGCTGGATGTCACCGGCGTTCTTCACGAGATTGGTCAAGGTGGACAAATGTTTGAGCATGCGGGCTCCTGTTTTCGTAGCCACGTTCGCCAGAACGTGGGCTGATTGACGCTGATGCTGGTCTCTGTGTGAGATTCTGATCTGTGGGAAGTGGCTACCTGGAGACCGACCCTGGAGGGGTCACAGCCATTAGCCGGTGGTTGAGCGAAGCGACACCACCGGATGCGGTGCCCCCACGGAACACCTCATCCCGGAGGGATGACAGAGGGTAAGTCCGTACGACGGACATCCTTGTCCGTCGATCTCGCGACGGACAAGGATGTCCGTCGTACACCGCCCCTCTGGCATCCCTCCGGGATGCAAGGAAAACCAGAGGATCCAGTGACCGGTGGTGTTTCACTCAACCACCGGCTAATCGCTGTCATCCCTCCGGGATAGGGGCAGCAGGGATCGAACCTTGATCCGCCTTCGTCACTCAACTCGCCTTCACCCACGTTCTGGTGAACGTGGCTACGGGGCGTCCCACTCACTCCTCGACCGGACCGCCGGTGAGGACGGTCCGGACATCGGCGACCTTGGCGGAGAAGACCTCTACGGCCATCTGGACGAAGGGGTCGTTGTCGACGCTCTCGGTCCGCTTCCGCTCGGTCTCGCGGACCACCACCGGTTGAGCAGCTTCGGCCACCGGGGCGGGCGAAGACTGGTCTTCACTCACCCGGCAGGTCACCACTGCACCGGTGATCTCCAGCACCTCTACCGCGATCCGCTTCAGCAGTTCAGGTCGGTTGCAGTAAGTCTTACTAAGTATCGCGGCTTTTGGGAAGACAATTTCTAAAACATTTGGCCCAGAAATTGCTTGAGAACTCGACTTGACAAGGTGGTTCCGCGTTGCATCATTAAATCTGGAAATGACTTCCGCCCAGATGGCCGGAAGGTTTGTCACGGAAAAATCGACCTTGGGAACCGCCACTGGGGCCGCGACCGGCGGTTTCACACTGGCTTCATCGTTTTTTTTTGCGGGTTCTGGCGGCGGAGCGAGGGGCTTCGTGACGTTCGCCCTCACCCCTGGTCCCTCTCGCGCGGGGAGAACGGATGCAGAGGGGAGTTGGATCGCCACGCGAGGAGCAGGGGCAATCGCCGCTCCCGGATTGGCTGCCACTTGATCGATCAATCTCCGGATGTCGTCCAAGTCCTCCAGCAGCGACATCCGCACCAGCGCCAGTTCAATCAGCGGACGGCCATAACTGATGCGGGCCATCCGAACTTTCGTCTCTGCCAGCAGTTGCATCGCAGCGGAGATTGTCTGAATCCCCCACGCGGCCGTCTGAGCCACCAGCCGAGGGCGGCTGCGCTCGGAGACGGCGATGAGCGGTACGCCCTGAGCCTGGACCGAGACGACCATCAGGTCGCGGAGATATCCGAGGAGCTGGTCGCTGAACATCCCCAGTTCCACCCCCTCGGCCAACGCGGTGTTCAGCAGTTGTAGTACCTCGTCCCGCTGGCGGTTGATAATCCGGTCGAACAAGTCAATCAGCCGCTCATCCGGAGCCGTCCCGAGCAATTGATGGACATCGGCTGCGACGATCACTTCGCCGCCGAACGCCAGCAACTGGTCGAACAGCGACTGGCTGTCACGCATGGAGCAGGACGCGCGGCGGGCGACGAGTTCGAGGGCCTCCTCGTCGACCTGCTTCCCCTCGAGTTCGGCGATCTGGCAGAGACGCGTGGCGATCGACGCCGTCGCGATCGTGCCAAAGTCGAACCGCTGGCACCGCGAA
>JAYTFV010000173.1:0-4043 GCA_043734065.1 Planctomycetota bacterium | reverse complement strand
CTCGGCGGCCCGATGCCCGATCTCCCCACCCCACCATAAAAATCAATGCTATTCCCAAAATTCCCGTTGACACTATTGCATCGACATTGACAGTTGCATTAGGATGAATCAACATTGGTTGATGGAGTGCCGACGATAGCAGATGAATCGGCATTCCACCCCTTGAGAAATCGTCACCCTCTGGCAGGAAGTTCTCATGATTGACTTTCGATTCGGTCCCACGCACCAGAATTGTGAAGGCACTTCTCGTCGTAACTTCATGCGAGTCGGCGGACTCGGTTTGTCGGCCTTGACGCTCTCCCACGTGATGCGGGGACAGGCTCAAGCGGGTGGCACTCCGGGAGCGACGCCTCAGAAATCGGTCATCTGGCTGTGGCTCAGTGGTGGGCCGACGCAGATCGAGACCTTCGATCCCAAGATGACAGCCCCGTCCGAGTACCGCAGCGTCACCGGCGAAGTGAAGACGGTCCTGCCGGGTGTGACCCTCGGTGGTAACTTCGAGCGGATCGCCAAGGTCGCCGATAAGATGGCCTTCGTACGCTCATTCGCTCATACCAATAGCGGTCACAGTGGTGGCACCCACTACGTCATGACCGGCTACGACAATCGTCTGGCCGATAACGGGGCCGTGTCTGATCGCCCGTTCCCCGGCTCGATCGTCTCCCGCGTCCGTGGCACCAACCACCCGACGACCGGAATTCCGACCTATGTCCGGCTGGGCGGGATCTATGCCGATGGTCCGGCATTTCTGGGGACCGCGTATGGCCCGTTTGACCCAGGCGGAGAAGCCCGGCGGAACATGTCCCTCACGGTCGATAACGCCCGTCTCGGCAATCGCCGTCAGATGCTGGACGGGATCGACAACGTCCGCCGCGAAGTCGACCGCAGCGGCCTGATGGAAGGTCTCGACTCCTTCGAGCAGCAAGCGTTCAACCTGATCCTCAGCAAGTCACAGCAGTCGTTCGACCTCAAGTACGAAGACCCGCGCGTCGTCGATCGCTACGGTGACGGACTCGGCCAGCAGATGCTGCAGGCTCGCCGTCTCGTCGAAGCCGGTTGCGGTTTCGTTACCATCAACTTCGGCGGCTGGGACATGCACAGCAACGTGAAGATGGAGATGGACAAGCGCGGACCGGAAGTCGACCGGGCTGTGGCGGCTCTGGTCGAGGATCTCGATCAGCGCGGCATGCTGGAGAACACGTTGCTCGTGGTCAGCGGAGAATTCGGTCGGACCCCCAAGATCAACGGCTCTGCCGGCCGCGATCACTGGGCACCGTTGAGTACGCTGGCCTTGGCCGGAGGTGGCCTCAAAATGGGCCAGGTCGTGGGTGAGTCGGCGGAGAAGGCCGACATTCCCAAGACGACTCCGATCACTCCGCAGGATCTGCTGGCCACGATGTTCCACGTCCTCAACATCGACCGCCGCATCCAGTTCAACAACCAGTCGGGTCGACCGACCTACATGATCGAGAACGGGAAGCCGATCGAAGAACTTGTGTAGCCCGTGTATGTGGCCGGTGTGTATAGGCCCGTGTCGTCCTCCAGACGAAGCAACCCCGGTGAGCCATGCTCACCGGGGTTGTTCATTGGCATGGAGATCGTAGCTGGGGTCACAACGAAACTCCGCGGGCCGAAACTCCGCGGGCCGAAACTCAGTCCAGCCCCGGTCGCGGCAGAACCGTCCACGAGTGGCGCTGCGGGCCAGTCACCCGATGAACTCCTCCACCGGATGGCAGCCGCGATAATGTCCCGACTGCTCGGCCTGATAAATCAAATCGTTGTCGACATCGATCGCCGTTAACGCTCCGCCATCGCCATAAACACAGGTATCGATACAGACCCAACCCGGCAGAATCAGCGGCAAGCCGGACGGCTGGGCTGTGTGGCCACAGATGACGCGCTTGCCGGAGTAGTGCGGCAGGCAGTGACGCCCCATGCGGCTCCAGCGGAGCCAGTGCTTGTCTTGCACATCGAGGGGATACTCGCAGCGGATGGCGGCGTGCGAAAAGATCGTCGAGTCGGTCTCGATGTAGGGGAGCCCGCTGCGAATGAAGTCCAAGTGTTCGGGCGGGATGTTGGAGAAGCTGCCGCCATAGGAGTGCAGCATCTCCATCCCGCCGTAGCGCGGCCAGGCATCGGCCCACTCGCCGCCGTCGAGGGCGTCGAGAAACATCTCCTCGTGGTTGCCCATGAGGTGCTGGAATCGGCAGCGGGTCTGGAGTTCGAGCAGCAGATCGATGCAGTGCTTCGAGTCAGGCCCGCGATCGATCACGTCGCCGAGGGCGATGACCGTGTCCTCGGGAGTGATCTGCATTTCGCGCAGCAGAACCACGAGTGCCTCATCGCACCCATGGATGTCGCCAATTGCCAGTGTCCGGCCTGCGTTCACGGGGACTGCCCCAGCCTGTGGAACTCCTGATTGCCGGGCGGGGACTCCAGCGTCCCGCCTCGGTGGTGTTCATCATGGCAGAGACACTCGGGAATGGCCAATGACCGGCTCGTGGTGTTCATGATGCCATGGTGTTTCGCACGGGCGGCGGGAGTCGGGCGGCGCGGCGGGAGGGCGACGCTCCTGCGGAGCCGCGAGCGACGGGGGACGTAGTCTGGCACAAGCGGCTCGGCAGGAGCCTCGCCCTCCCGATCGGTGTTCATGCTCCCGATCGGCCTCACGCTCCCGATCGGCCTCACACTCCCGAGGGGCGATTGTCTACTGCGCCTCAAGAGGCTCCACGTCTAAGGCTCCCGGGACGTGAGTGGCTCGGTCTTCGAGCAAATCTGTCGCGGCATGATAGGCGGTGGAGACGCCGGGTTGGGGGATCAGGCCGCCTCCCAGGATGAGAGCGGCCAGTGTCAGCACGGCGATCCGTTCGCGGCCCCCGATCTTCAGCGAGACGGACGAGGCATACCGCGTTCCGGTGAACAATAAGAAGTAGGCCCGCATGATCGCGATGCCGTTGAATGTGGCGGCGATCACCAGCAGTGGACCGACATGGGGAAAGGCTTCGACGGCTCCGTCGATCAGCATCTCGGTGCCGATGAAACCGATCGTTCCCGGAAAGCCCACGCAGCCCAAGCCGGTGAGTAGGAAGCAAACCGCCAGGGCCGGGGCGTGCTCGTACAGACCTTGAAACTGAGTCAACTGGAGTCGACCGCGGCGGGCTTCGAGGGCGCGGAGTGTGAGTCCGAAACCTCCCAAGGAGAGACCGGCGGAGAGCCACACGCACAAGGCTCCGGTCAGTCCGATCGGCGTGGCCACCTCGAGCCCCACCAGGACCATGGCCGAGTGGCTGATCACCAGGCAACTGAAGAACCGGCGGACATCTTTCTGGACCATGGCCATGGCCCCGGAGTAGACCGCCGTGACCAGCGCCATCAGCCCCAGGAGCCGCAGGGCGGAGTCGGGGGCGAACGGCACCACCAGTCGCAGGGCGGCATATGCTCCGGCCAGGGGCGTGGTCATCAGCAACGCCGACCCGAAGGTAGCGTTCTCAAACAGTTCATTGAGCCAGGTCTGGAACGGAAAGACTCCACAGCGGATCGAGATCGCCAGCAGCAGAGGGAGCATGACCCAGAGCGATTCCGGCGGGTGTCCCGGTCGATCGACGAGCATCCAGCCGATCGCCATCAGTAGCGAGGAGACCGACATGGCCAAGGCGTACAACCGGGTGGGCTTCCCTCGGGATCTCAACTCGAAGTACAGAGGAATCGTCGTGGCCCACAGCAGCAGGATGATGACCCACGGATCAACGGCACTGAACAGAGCCAGCGCTAGCGACTCACTGAGCAGCATCGTCGAAAACGAGAACCGCGGCACTTTCGTTCGCAGTGTCGCCAGGGCCGTGAGCAAATACAGCAGTGCTGTCAGAGGGAGCAGTGGAGCACTCAGCTCATCGATCACAAACAGTTCTCGCCCCAGCAGACGGGTCATCAGATGCCACTGATCTTCCGCCTGATGAACATGCAGAGAGTAAAAGTCGAACGACTCCGCGGCACAGGCCAGAAACGCCAGCCCCGCGAACGCCAGACAGTGCCAGCGGGCCACG